>NZ_JAUBRM010000105.1:0-18025 GCF_036701905.1 Microcoleus sp. MON2_D5 | reverse complement strand
GTCATATCACCAATGGCAAACACTTCTCTCTAATAGTAGCTTAAATTTACTCCATCCTTTCCTTCAGGGCACTACCCAAAAGGTCTGTATAATTTTAGATGAAAGTCTCGATCGACCTTTTGCCAAAAAAATTACTTTACCAAATCTTCAAGCTAGGATAACAATCAGGCATAATGAGATTGTTCAAAATAAATCCTCTACCTGATGAGTCCCAAAATTAATAAATGATGGGTAATTAAAACCGTTATACTTATCGGATTGAGCATCACAATTTCTCTGTTGTCGGAAAACAGAAAAACCGCCAATTCAAATCCGCTAATACCGATCGCACCCGTTGAAAATCCCCCGCCAAACCTGCTGAAACCCCGAAAACTAAAAACACCCCCTTCTCCTCCCGCAACTCCCTCTCCCAAACCTCCCGAACAACCTTTAGTCTTCGCACCGCCCGCGCAATTTCGCAGCCAAATAGTTTATAAAGCAAGTATTAACAACTCAAAAGTTATCGCCCTGACATTTGACGATGGCCCTTCGCCTGAAACTTTTAAAATATTAGAAATTTTGCAGAAACATCAAGTTGTGGGTACATTTTTCTGTTTGGGTGCAAATTTGCGGGAGTATCCAGAAATTGCGAAAAGAGTGGTGCAAGCGGGAAATGCGATCGGCAACCATACTTGGCATCACTATTCTCACAATGTTACCGAAAAAACAGCATCGGATGAAATTGATAATACTGGGGTTCATATTTATCGATCGAGTGGGGCAAAAAGTTTCTTGTTTCGCCCCCCCGGCGGGCGCTTAAATAACGGTTTAGCAGCTTACGCTCAAAAGAAGAATTATGTAGTGGTGATGTGGTCGATCGATCCTAAAGACTTTCTGCAACCTCCGGCCGCTGCGATCGCCCGTAGCGTGCTATCCCAAGCTTCAACGGGGGCGATCGTATTGTTGCACGACGGCGGCGGCAATCGCCAGCAAACAGTCGAGGCGCTATCTGCAATTATTCCCAAACTCAAACAGCAGGGATATCGTTTTGTAAGCGTGCCGCAATTGCTGGAAATGCAAGCCACGCAAAAACAGCGAATTGCCGATCGCAAATCCCCATAAACAGACATCTCAGCCAAATCTGCTTTATCTGCATTTCATCTGCATTCATCTGCGGTCAACAATCAAAATTCTGCTAAACTCATTAATAACCATAAAAACATTTATTAAAATCCTAATGCAAAAACTTCAAGCAAGAGATCTCAGCCTCCGCTATCTAATCGATAACTTCGGCTTGCAGCGAGTTCGCAACAGTGAATTTTTCCGAGAAGGGCAAGAAAACTTGCCCGAAGTAACAGACTCAGAAAAACAATTGCTCGATCGCGTCCAAGACATATACTTCAACTTGGTAGACACCCCGCCTGTATTGGACAATGCCGTCAAGCTAACAATCATCAGCCCTATTTTGTTTATTGCCGGTCTGTATGATTCTCCTTTTCAAGTCAAAGCCGAAAAGTCGATATCCATTCAAGAGGAAGACGAAGGCAGAATCATCGAAGGCAGAATAGATATCCTAATTATGAAAGCAAACTTGTGGGTGACACTAATTGAATCCAAACAACTTTCGTTTTCAACTGACGAAGCACTTGCCCAACACCTGACATATATGCTGGCAGATCCCAACCCAGAAACTCCTACTTTTGGAATGATTGCCACAGGTGCTAACTTCAATTTTGTCAAGTTAGTTAGAGGGGAAACTCCCCAGTATGCGCGATCGGCTGAATTTGTTATTTCCAATCCAGGCAATGAATTGTACCGGGTTTTGCAGATTTTAAAACGCCTGAGTCAACTTCCAGACTAGCAATAAAAGCCATTTTGAGTTATCTTTCAAAGCAGACAATATCTAATATCTCCAATTTCAAACTGGTGCGAGCATGGTAAATTACTGGATAGTCGGCGCTTTGGCAATAGCTTCTGTCTGCTGGGCAGAAATAATACGAGACTTTTATCACGTCGTGTCCCATTATTGGGCACCCCTGCAAAAGCTGCACACTTGGCATCACCGCGTTTTCCGCCCTAATTTGACCCCCGTCAGCGAGACTATTTACAAGCAAGCACACTGGCGTCACGACGTGCCCGAAGGTGCGGCGATGATGGTTTTGGGCTTGTTGCTGTGGGTTGTAGCTTATTTTGGGCTGCCGGAATATCACTGGGGCGCAGCAGCGGGTTGTATTTATACTTTAGGCTTTTTGTTGAGCGCGATCGCCCGCGCGTGTGGCATCAAAGGCGCAGACGAATTAACCGACATCACCCACCAACCGGGAGATTTCCTTACTCCCCCTGGCAAGTGGTTAGTTAATAAACCTTATCACTGGCGGCATCACTTCGACAATCAAAATGCTTACTATTGCGGTACTTTCACCTTAATAGATAAACTTATGGGTACAGCACTTTCTCTCAAAGGCAAAACTGTAGCCGTCACCGGTGCATCGGGAACTTTAGGTCGTTCGCTTCTCAAACACCTGCACAAAGCTGGTGCAAAAGTGATCGCCCTCACCTCTGGAAATGAGGAAATTACTTTGGATGTAGACGGCGAAAATTTACCTGTAAAAACCGTTACTTGGCAAGCTGGCCAAGAGGCAGACTTAGCCCTATTGTTAGAAAAAATTGATATTCTCGTCATCAATCACGGGATTAATGTACACGGAGAAAGAACAGGAGAAGCGATCGCCAACTCATACGAAATTAACACTTTTTCCGCGTGGCGGCTGATGGAACTCTTTTTCTTAACAGTCCGCACTAACGAAAACATCGCTTGCAAAGAAGTCTGGATCAACACTTCAGAAGCAGAAGTAATTCCCGCTGTCAGTCCCCTGTACGAACTCAGCAAGCGCGCCCTGGGAGATTTAGTCACCCTGCGGCGGCTAGACGCACCCTGCATCGTTCGCAAACTGATTTTAGGGCCGTTTAAAAGCAACTTAAACCCGATCGGCATTCTGTCTCCAGATTGGGTAGCGCAGCAAGTTGTCAAACAAGCTAAAGCCGATGCGCGCAATATCATCGTGACAATTAATCCTTTGACTTTTATCGTTTTTCCAGTTAAAGAGTTTTTTGTTTCTCTCTACTTCCAAATTTTCAGCCGGAAAGCGATTTCAGAGATAAAGGAAGCTGCGCCATCTGAAAAATCTAGCGCGGAAGCAAAGATTAATTGACGAACTAAAACCGGGTTTCTGCAGGGGCGGCGGCTGTGGCTGTCCGCCCTCCGGCTAAATTCCACAAAACTAAAGCCTTTGTCATATCGTCACGAGTAAGCTCACGCCCCCACTCCGACAGCCGCAAACCCACTCTTCTGACTCATTGGGTCAAAACCCTTGGCGGGGAGTGGATTCGAGAGCTGTTTCGGCCCCTATTGTCAACATGGTTATGCTTACTGATACAAAATATTAAGTATTTTTACTAGCTACTGTCTCTCCTGAGTTACTTCTATCCGCAATAGCACTGTAGGTGCTGCGGGCGCGGAATGTGGGTTTCAACTATGCTAGTTGGTTAGTTGATACGTCCAGGACTCATAAGTGTAATTTGATAGTGGTGGAATTGGTTGAGCGCGATCGGTAAAGAGAACAAGCACCACACCGTTCTCGATCGGCAAAAATAAACTTTTGTAAAGGTTAGAGAAAATACCGGAAATTACTTTGGAACAGGCGTAGTCAGTGAAATCACCGATCACATAAAAACTTTCGATAACAAGTATCAATTGATAAAATCTTTTCACACGTTGTGAGAGGCAGGCAAAAGTTTGGCGATCGGGATCTTGAGGATGCGTCTTTCGAGTTCATCTACCTTTTCAAAAGAAAAAACTAAAATGCCAAGATCACTTGAAATCTTCGGCGATGGTCGCGTGTACGAAATAAAAGACGACCTAGCCGTTAAAGTCACGGAGACAAATGGGCAAGTAAAAGCCTTAATCGAGGCTTTAAAGTTCAGCGTAGCTAAAACATACAACATTAATCCTCCAGACGAACAACCGCCTGAAGTGGCAGAACGCAGAGGTTCAAAGCATATCAATGGAGAAGGCTTTAAGCTTCTCACTACGTTTGAAGGATGCGAGCTGACTGCTTATGATGATGGCGGTGGAGTTTGGACAATTGGTTACGGACACACTGGCGACGATGTTTTTCCCGGACTGACGATTAGCCAAACGCAAGCAGAAGAATTGCTGCGCCTAGATTTAGAAAAATTTGAATCCTTTGTTGAGGATGCGGTTGAAGTTCAGATCAATGATAATCAGTTTTCTGCACTGGTTTGCTTTTGCTTCAACGTGGGTCCAGGAGGTTTTGGAAGTTCAACTCTTCTAAGGCTTTTGAACGAGGGAAATTATCAAGGAGCAGCTAATCAGTTTCCTGTGTGGAATAAGGTAAATGGTGAACCCTGGCTAGGGCTGACACGCCGACGATTGGCTGAACGATCGCTGTTTTTGGGAAAACCCTGGCAGTCATTCTTAACCTATGAAGGAACAGGCGAAGAAGTAACAGGGGAAACAATTTCAGAAGCACCTCGCACCTTGAAACTCACCGAACCCATGATGCAAGGTGAGGATGTTCGTAGAGTACAAAAAGCTTTGAAAGCAGCCGGAATCAATCTCGAACCTGATGGATTCTTTGGTAATGATACTGACAAGGCAGTGCGGCAGTTTCAGCAGCAGAAAGGGCTAATGGCGGATGGTGTTGTAGGTGCCCAAACGCGAAAAGAATTGGGACTCTAACATACATTGTGTAACCAAATTTAAACAGATTGGAGAAAACCATGACTGACTCAAGCGATCTTCTCTTTAATCAACCTGTAATTGTCGAAGCCTGTGAAGAATTTGTCCAACGGGATATGTTGGAAATTAAAGGCAGTTTTCCCGGATTGCTCAAAGATGCACCCATGTCTTCGACTGCGGTGGTCAATGGCTTATCTCAGCAGTTGATATATCAACTCCAACTGATTGTGCCAGATGCCTTTGTCAGTTTTGATGACCTCAATGTAGACTTGCTGGATGCAGCCTTTCCCTATGTACAAGCCCCTGCAAAACAGGCACTCCAGAGAGCGATTCAAGATCGAGGTCAAACTATGCAGGTGAACTCTGCCTACCGCACGATCGCTCAGCAAATGTTGCTGTATAACGATCGCTTCAACAACTCTAATCCTGTAGCTCCACCGGGAGCCAGCAACCACCAAACTGGATTAGCGATCGACATTGAAGATGCAACAGGCTGGGAAGTTTATTTGATGCGGTATGGCTGGAATCCATTACCAGGCGACCCGCCTCACTTCGACTACCAAGGCGGCGGCACGATCGATCTTCGCAGCAAATCAATACTCGCATTTCAGCAACTTTGGAATTTGAATTATCCGAATCAAAAGATTAGCGAAGATGGCGGTTTTGGCCCTCAAACTGAGAATGCACTTAATCGATCTCCTGCTCCAGGGTTTCCTAAAGCGCCGTGGGATGACAAACCCAGAACGTTGCGCTTGGCGATCCCCCGAATGGAAGGCTCGGATGTACTCAAGCTTCAGGAAAGCTTGAAGAAAGCTGGCATTGTAGTTGGGCCTGATGGTGAATTTGGACCAGCCACAGATAAAGCCGTCAAGGAATTTCAGCAGAAGAAGGGTTTGAAGCCAGACGGCATTGTCGCTGTCAAAACCCGCGAACAAATGGCTTGAGGTGTTCGCGATCGAGTTAACAAAATCTGCAACTGAAAGATACGTTGCTGAATATGCAGAGTTTTCTGAAGAGCTATAACTTACGGCTCCAGAACTCTGCAGATCTGCCACTCTGTGAATTGGACAAAGATACTGGAGCAATGAATTAAAAATGGCTGACAAACCCGAGCAAACACTAAATATTTACGCACTATTAATCGGTATTGACTGCTATATGCCGAATTTATTGCCTGATGGTAGTCGTTACAAAAATCTTGGAGGGTGTGTACGAGATGTTAATCATGTAGAAGCTTTCTTAGTTGATGAGCGGAAAGTTCCCAAAGCACAAATTTTGAAACTGACAGCTTCGGTTAACCCAAATGAACCCACCAAGCCTCTAGAATCAGCGGAAAAACTACCAACTCGTCAGAATATGATCGATTCCTTTAGGAAACTGGGGGAAATGGCTACGGAAAAGGCGCAGGTATATATTCATTACTCTGGACATGGTGGACGGGCAAAGACTGTTTTCCCATCTATTAAAGGTGAGGATGAAATTGATGAGGGATTAGTCCCTACAGATATTGGCACTTTAGAAGGACAGTATCTCCGCGATCTCGATCTAGCAACACTGTTGAAGGAATTGGTAGATAAACAACTAACCGTTACGGTGGTGTTGGATTGTTGTAACTCGGGAGGTGCTACGCGAGGGGATGTAGAAATTCGAGGGGGAGAAGGAATTGATGAAAAACCTCTCCAACCTGGTCAAGAACTGGTGGCACCTCTAGAAACTCTAAAAGCAACTTGGCGATCGCTCACTGAACAAACCGCTCGCGGACTAAAAGCTTCTGGATTACGTGTCGCCAGAGATTATGTGCTTCTAGCAGCCTGTCGTTTGAATGAGTATGCTTACGAGTATGCCTTTAATCGTGAAACCAGGGAGCGAAATGGAGCGCTTACCTATTGGTTGTTGGATACTCTAAGACAGCAAAACCCCGGACAAACTTATCAGGATTTATTCGATCGCATCAATGCTAAAATTCACAGTCAATTTCCTCAACAAACCCCAATCCTTATGGGTGAGGTGAATAGGATTATTTTTGGCGCTGACTTTGCTGAGACTGTCTATACAATTCCTGTCTTAAAGGTGGATAAAGATGCAGAAACAGGCGAAATGAGGGCTAAGTTAGGGGTAGGTCAGGTAAATGGTGTTGCTAAGGGAGCAGAATTTGCTATTTATCCGCGTGGTACAACCGATTTAAAAAACCAAGAAAATCGGACTGCGATCGCCAGAATCATTCAAAGGGGAGCAACTGAATCGCTGTGCCAGCTTGAACCTATTGAGGGTAAAGAACTTAAAGTAGAAGACGGAGATCGAGCGGTTTTAGTTACTCCATCAATTAATCTGGTTCGTAAAGTTTTGCTTTTTCACCAACAAGAAGCAACAGCAGAAGAAGTCGCTGAGTTTGCTAAAACCAACGAACTGCCACCTAACAAACTTCTGCCCGAAATCTTCAAACAGCAAGAGGATACGTTGGAAGCGATTGAAAAAGCTCTCCCGGAAAGTGGCAATGGCTGGGTGCAATTAGGAGCAGAAAAAGTAACTGAGGATGATGTTGAGGAAATTGCTTATCAAGTTGTTCTCAACAATCAGGGAGAATATGAAATATGCGATCGCACTGGACATTCATATAAAAATATCGCTCCTGTAAAAGTCAGCGCTCCTGATGCTGCTACTACAGTCGTCAAACGATTAGTTCATCTAGCGAAATATCACGCTACAGCAGAGTTAGATAACAGGGATAAAAGTTCACCTCTGGCAGATAAGTTAGTTCTTAAGTGGTTAGGAACATCAGATGTTTATGGGGAAGGAGATGATATTCCCCCTGAATCCCAGTTGAAAAAGTTGCCCGCTCCTAGTAACCCAACAGTCATAGCAGGTGAATATGTATTTCTGTCAATTCAGAATACTTATTCGCAAGCTCTCAATGTTACTGTCTTAGATCTTGCCTCTGACTGGTCAATTCAGCAAGCTTACCCAGGTAAAGGAGAAAATTTTAGGACAATCGAAGCAGGGAGGAGAGAAGTTGTGTCAATGGCAGCAAGTTCAGCAGGTGAAGATACTCTAAAAGTTTTTGCTACATTTGACCAAGTAAATTTCCGTTGGTTAGAACTACCATCACTTGACAAACAGTTTGTATCCAGAGGATTTAAACCCCCGAATAATCCGCTAGAAATCTTACTTGAAGCTATTGATCGGGAGCAACCGCCAACTAGAAAGTTATCTGTAGTTGCATCTCCGAGCCGCGAGTGGACAACAAAACAGATTACCCTGAGATTTACCAAATAATTAAACGTATCTCAACAGCGTATCTTCCGTCTGCTATTGGGCCGTATAAAGATCGTCAAATTTGGGTTGTCAATAGAATGAGTTTTCTGTACTCACCGCGAAATTGAAGCTGTCCAAAATATTCAAACAATAGGAGGAGTAACCTGATAATCAAAGCTCCCTTTTTATCGTGCAAAAGGAACAATGAAAATGAATGAGCTGGAAGTAAAGACAATTCTGATCTTAGCAGCTAATCCTCAAGGAACCTCACGCTTACGCCTAGACAAGGAAGCGCGGGAGATAGAAGACGGGTTGCGCCGATCGCACCTTGGCGATTACTTTCAAATAGAGCAGCGATGGGCATCCCGTCCGCGAGATGTATATCGAGCGCTACTGGATGTAGAACCGCAGATTGTACATTTTTGCGGACATGGGGAAGGACAAGTAGGATTGGTGCTGGAAGATGATACAGGGCGAGTAAAGTTAGTCAGTAGGGAAGCACTCTCAAAGCTATTCGAGCTGTTTGCAGCTCGAATAGAATGTGTCTTGTTGAATGCCTGTTATACCGAAGTGCAGGCGGATGCGATCGTTGAGCACATTAACTACGCGATTGGTATGCGCCAAGCAATTCGGGATGATTTGGCTATCGCTTTTTCCGTTGGTTTTTACAAGGGATTAGGAGAAGGTGAATTAATTGACATAGCATTTGAGTCTGGATGTCGTGCCATCCAGTTTGAGGTCGATCCCAATGTAATGACCTGTCGGAAACTGACTTCAGTAGGCTGGACTAAGAAAGCTAATACTCCCGTTGTTCAGGATTACCAGATCCCGGTGCTGAAGAAAAGAGCGAATTCCATATAATCCTAAAAAGGCAGCCAGCAATGTCTGTGATTCAATTCTATGTCTGAGCCAAAATCTAAAACTTTCAATATTTCAGGTAGCACAATTAATAATCTGGCTGGCGACAACATTTATTACTATGAAGCGCCTCAGATACAATCGAATCTAATATCGGAGGATGCAGTAAAGACTATCCTGTTTTTGGCAGCAAATCCTCAAGGAATGCAGCCGCGATCGCTAGAGGAAGAAGCACGGGAGATTAGTGAAGGTTTGCGGCGATCGCAGCATCGCGATCGCTTCGTCCTCAAGCAATGTTGGGCAGTCCGACACAGAGATATGCACAGAGCCTTACTGGATTATCAGCCTCACATTGTTCACTTTGCCGGACAGGGTAGTAGCGAGGAAGGATTGTTTTTAGAAGATGATACTGGACGAAGCAAACCTGTTAGTCCTGAAGCGATCGCCAACCTATTTCAACTTTTTCCTAATATCGGATGTGTGGTTCTTAACGCCTGCTACTCGGCAGTTCAGGCTAAAGCAATTGCTGACTACATTCCATACGTCATCGGTATGAAGCAGGCGATTGGAAATCAAGCAGCGAGCGAATTTGCAGTTGCTTTTTATGATGCACTGGAAACTGGAAAAACGATCGAATTTGCCTACAAGCTTGGCTGTGTTGCTATTCAAATGGCAGGGATTCCACAACATTCAATACCAATTCTCATACACTGATAGTATTGATTCCTATTTGTCAATCAGCAGCCCAGAAGCCGATCGGACTGAGGACTTTAACCCAGCTCTCTAACCCCTTCCAAATCCCTTTAGCAGGATTCGTCCGTTGTTGACTTTTGCTAGGTGTCAGTTGATTATCGAGAACCTGAGTATAATTATTGCCGGGAAAGTCCAAAATCATGACTAAGCATGGTATCTTTACTTCTCGACAGAATTGCAGATCTAATGCTGTGGCTGTATCTGACTGTAAGCCACTGGAAAATTGCAGAGGAGAATTGCTCAAAATGGATTGTAAAACGATTTCTGCATAGGTTTTATAGTTAAACATATTGTCTGCATAGTAAAGACTTAGTATGTTTTTTTCCTTCAAGGCATCAGGATCGAAATTTATACGAATTTCGATCGCAACATCACCGCTCTGATAATCTTGGTCATTGATATAGTCAATCCCAGATTCATATTTATCAGCACATTCTTGCAAAACATCTTTGACTTCAAAACTTTGATTTGAGAATAAAACAATCTCTTCCAACAATGTTTTAGCTAGGGTGACTTCCTGCTCTGAATGTTCAGGACTAGGAGCATCTCCTCGTAGATGACCAACTAAAATATAGATTCTTCCCTTCAGTGGTTGTTCTGTTTGTTTAACCACATACCTTTTATTCTCTAAGAACTCTGCAACTCCAGGTTCGCTTCTACGTGTTTCTAAATGCTTTACAATTTCACATATCCGTGTCCCTAAATTGCCTTGAACTTCCAATTTTTGTTCATCCGATTTTTGTTCATCCCATTTTACTAAAGCAGCATGATGTAAACCCACAAGTTGCCATTGAGAGTTGAGGATAGGGCTACCCGACGAGCCAAAATCAGCATCAGCTTGGTATTGCAGAAAATTTTGATAAATATTCTGTACTTGGTTATTGAAAAGAACAATTTTCCTTTGGGTTCCTCGCGGATGCTGAATAATAAAAACTGGTTCACCAGATAAACCAGAATAAGGTATTCTCTCGCTATCAACTCCTTTAATATCTTTTACCTCCTCGCAACAACTAACAGGTGGGGCAATCAGCGTTGAGTCCATTAACATGGGCAACCAACCAAAATTTTCACCAGCTTCAGGAAATTCTAGCCCCTCCTTTTTGTAATCCTCCAGTGCTTTGACTCGAATAAGGGTATAGTCAAGTTGCTCATCACTTACGCAAAAACTCTCTGGATCTAGCTGATATTCAACAGGTTTACTATTCTGCCCCAAAGCGTTTTGCTCGTATCTGAATTCAGCAACAAACTTTTTAATATTCTCTTTATCCTTTTCATTGAATACATGATGATTAGTTAATAAGTAATTTTTACCCACTAAAAAACCTGTCGCAAATGGTATAAAAACAGTACCTTGACGCTGTTTTTCTTCATCAGAAAGCCCTTTCAATTTGTCCCTAAATTGACCTAAACGTTCTTTAATCCTTTCATGCTTCAGCGCGTCAGCTACTTTGTCATAATCTTTCCAAACATCCTTACTTTCACCAGGAAATTTCTCAGAAAAAAGATCGATTTTCTCCGACAGTCGCTTGAGAAGCTCAGGCACATCTTTTACCGAACGGTTTTTGATTAGAGCGATCAGATCTTCTATCCAAAAACCTCGTTCAAGTAAACATACAGCGGCACTGCATCTTAAGCCACGTTCTAAAAAAGCCGATGATAGATAATCGGGTTCGTTAAAAAATATAGAATTAGATGAGCGGGCTTTATCTAATCTGTCTAAGCGTGCGTTAATAATATCAGTCAAATCGATCGGGCTTTGTTCTAAAAAGTCTCTTACCTCCGTTGCATCAGGAATATTATCAGTTATCCATTCACAAACTCCTCGGTTTTCAACAACAACCTTACAGAGCCTGCCCGCATCCTTCATTATTGCTGTTTGTAAACTATAAAAGCTCATTGTCAAAATCTCCTGTAATATCTAGTTAAGGATTCGATATTTAATCTCATGAATAGATACAACCGACAAGCTTATGGTCAAAAATTCTCGCAAGCATCACTAAATTTTGATTTGCGAAAAGTTACGGGTGGACAGCCTCGTTTTTTCAGATTGCTCACATTGCTCTGCACCTTTAGTCTTGCCCTTTTTGCTGGTAGCTTTGCCGGACTACTGGGCGGTTATCTCAGCAGGACACTGTTCTACTCATCTCAGCCAGTAGAGGGAGCTTGGCTAACAGCGAGTGTTTTCTTGGTTATTTGCGTATGGTCGATCGAGACAAAGCAATCTAGCATAGCTAGCGGTTTGTGGAAAGCTGGTTTAACAGTAGTTGTCACCTCTATTGCAGCAATGGTAATACTGCAAGACCCTAATTTTTTTTTGGTGACTCTTTTAGCTACATCAGCTTTTCTCGGATGCTATTGCTTAGTTTTTATAGCAAGTAGTTTTTCCCTGTGGCTTTTCCTGGTTTTACTAAAACACAGCTTCCATAAGAATGTCAAGACTTTACACAAAATCTTAATAATTGTTTGCTCAACGTTTATTTCCTATGTGGTTGGTAGCAAGCCTCCTGTCCATTCTGCAATTGCATCTCAATATTTTGCAGAAATCAAGCTGTTAGCCGGTTTTGCGTTCGGAGCCTTGACTGTCCAACTAAGTTTTTACGTTAGTGATATTAATAAACCTAAGAAAAATTTTGAATTTTTAAGGAATTGGGCGATCGCCTTCAGTACCTTAAGAAGTACCTCTTTTTATGACTTGGATCTCAGCGATATTGATTTTACAGGTGCTAAGCTTGCCAATACTGATTTAAGAGCAAGGAAACTTTACCGAACACGGTTCAACAATGTAGAAGGTTTGGAACGAGCAAGAGTCGATAATCGTTATCTTGACTTAGATGAGCCAAAAGTTCAAATGCTCCTCACTCATGGAGTTTGTAAAGAAAAGGATTTTAGGGGCATCAATTTGCAAGGGGCATATCTACAAGACGCTACCATGCGTGAGTATGATTTTACAAATGCTAACTTAAGTGGAGCTGATTTGAGTGGAGCTGATTTAAGTGATAGTATTTTTGTGCAAGCTGATGTAACTGGGGTAGATTTTACAGAAGCTACTCTGACCGGAATCTGTATTGAAAACTGGAATATCAACAGTCATACTTGCTTTACGAACGTTAAATGTGACTATATTTTCCGCAACCTAGATAGTAGAGGAAAACCGACAGATCGCCATCCCAGAGAGGGCAATTTTAACCCTAGAGAGTTTGAATCCCTCTATCAGGAAGTTGGCAACATTGTCGAATTGGTATTCAAGGAGGGATTAAACTGGCGAGCATTTGCTTTTACCTTACAAAAACTCCAGTTAGAAGATGAAGGAATGGGCTTGGAATTACGCGGGATTGAAAAGCGTGGCGACCTATGGATTGTGAAAGTCGCTCACAATGACAATCTTCTTAGTGCTGAGGTTGAGCGCAATTTGTATGCCAGACATGAAGAAATGCAAGCACTCCTAGTAACCAAAGAGCAACAAATCAATCAGCTATTGGGAATTGTTTCCGATCAATCTGCTGCTCTCAAAAACTACAGTCAAAAACCCTTTGGTCAAAATTTCTTCATCTCAGGCAGTACCATCACTAACTTGGCAGGTGAGGCGATCGAATATCGCGAAGCCGCAGGTCAAGTACGGAGTATTGTCGCCAGCCCCAATCTAGGAGAAATTGTCACCACCGCTCAAAGCTTTCTCACGCAACTATCTGGACAAAAGGTAGCTGCCACGGCTGAAACTCAGGTAGACCTGATCCAACAGGTAATGCTAGCGGAGGCAGAGAAAGATCCAATCTTTAAGCAATTTTTGCGGCAGCAAGGACAACAGATTTTGGCAACCATTCCCGAGGGATCTATTGCGGCAGCACTACGAGGAGCGATCGCTCAACTCTAGTAAACCCTGATGGCATTGGCAATCGAGCCACTATTGAGTTTGCCGTTGGCTTTTATGACGCTTTAGGCGCTGGGCGATCGATTGATGGTGCGTTTAAGCTTGGCTGTATTGCTATTGATTTAGAAGGTATTCCAGAATCTCTCAATGCTGTGCTGAAGAAGAAAAAGCCATAACTAGCAAACATCAAGAATAGTCCAGCGGAACATCTAAATTAACAGCACTGAACTTTCTAACCAGGCGATCGCCTCCTCACATAATTTTTATCACTAATCTTTGTATAAAGCTCAGCTTGCAGGTTTTACTAAACTTTTCTCCCAAGTCTCGCAAATTCCAGTAGCCAGGTATTTGGAAACTTTTTTGATAATCAATGTGGACAGGAGAGTAGCAACAGCAGGAGCTAACCCAACTCCACTGACTAAAACAGGAGCCAACATCCCAGCCGCTTTGGTATAGTTCTGATTTATTGTTTCATCTAAAATCTTCTGAGTCTCTGCATCGTCTCCGAGGGGTTTGCACATAAGTTGGTAAACTAAGGGGTTGACGCGATCGACAAGCTGCCGACCAGCATTTAAAAATCTTGGATCGATGGATGCTCTAACCGCAAAGTTCACATCAATAGATTCCAAGGAAGCTGGGTCTACCCCTCTTGCTCCACGTCCAGCAACATCATCCCCTATGGCTTGTACGCGAGAGCCTAGCTGAGCTTCCAATACATCATCATCCAGCTCCCACAAACTTGCCACAATGGCTTCAACTTCTGTCATTTCTACTTATCTCCAAGGTTTAGTTAACAAGAGTGTTACTGATTATTCTGGGGATATGAAAAAAACTCCGGAAACCAATCAATGTAGTTTAACCAAAATATAGTGATATCTCAAAAATCTCAACTATTCTTATCATTTTTTTATTGAGCCATTATCTCTCGGGAGATGAGCCGTGTTCGCGACTAATATCATTCCGGCACCGCCGGAATGATATTACTTAACAAAAGAAGTCGGGGTAGCGCGCGAGATCGTTTTACGTTTAATTAGAACGACCTACTTAATTACTAACCTCAGCCATTTCAATCACGCGGCCGTCGTAATCCTTGACCAAAAAATTCAGCGGCTTTTCCCGGCGAATTTTATAACTAATGCCGCGAGTTTGTACCCTCATCAATAGCTGATCCAAACATTCGCGATCGAAACAAACGTGACGCTGGCGATTTTTTTCCCCTACACCGGCCCCGCTAATAATGTGCAGTTGGGTATTTTTCATCAACTGATACCACAAGCCCTCGGGACTCCCCAGCGTTTGAGAGGTCGTTGCCCTCCCGACATTCGGCGACAAATACAGCGGATCGATACCAGTTGTCCCCAATGTTTGCTCGTAATTGTAGTAGTAGTGCAGCGGCACTTCTGCTACGGGCAGGTTTAGCATACCTTCATAGAACTCCCTCGCTTGCCCGAGATCCGATACCATCACCGTGTGTACCTTCGGAGCACTGGTGAGAAACATCCACATCGCCCCCGCATAGGCGGCCAGCAGCATTACCATAATCCCTTGAGTCGAAAACAAGCTGTCCAGGGGCAAGGACGGCAAAAAAGAGCTCAAGTACAAAGGCCGAAGTCCAAAAGCAATAAAACTAACTGCTAGAGTCATGAATTATAAGAAAGGGTAAACAACGAAATTTATCAAGATTGCAGTCGCGATCGCCCGCGAGACTTAAACTATTAGCTTAGCCATCTATGTTAGCAAAAACTAGCGGTTAAGCCCTACCCGATGAAAGTCTTTGTATACGGCACACTCAAACCGGGGGAGTCCAACTACCTCCGCTACTGCGAGGGAAAGGTTGTGGATGCTTGCCCCGCGATCGCCCGCGGTCAACTTTTTGCTCTGCCGATCGGCTATCCTGCGATGATGGCCGGAGATGGCACAGTTTGCGGTTTTCTCCTGTGTTTCGCAAACTCGGCTATTTTGGACGATTTAGACGGACTGGAAGACTATCATCCGCTGCGGGAACCGACACAAAACGAATATCAGCGGCAGGAAATCGAAATCTTCGATCCACACCTCAAACCTTTAGGCACGGCTTGGGCGTACTTCATGTTACCCGATCGCGTTCGTTCCCTAGGAGGCATCTGGCTGCCCCACGGCAGGTGGGAAAATAGGTTTTTCACCAAATAAGGTGGTTAATGCCGATGAGCTTAGGAAATTGCCATTGGCGTGCGATCCTCTTCGAGGGCTTCGCTAACGGGCGGCTCGAACCTGTAACCGTAACCCCGAATAGTTTTAATAAACTGCGATCCAGTAGCATCAACTTCAATCATTTTCTTGCGAATCTGACCGATATGTACACTAACAACTTTCTCTTCTCCTGTATCGTCGCAGTTCCACCCCAAAATTTTTTCGATTAGCTGTTGGCGACTCCAAGATTGACCAGAATGACTTGCCAAAAAATACAATATATTAAATTCCAAGGCTGTTAACTTGATAATGCGATCGTTGAGTGTTGCTTCCCGGCGCGCTGAATCGATCGCGAATCCATCGAATACAATACGTGATGGATTCACAGGCCTCATGGATCTCAACACAACTTCTATACGAATTGCCAACTCGGCCAAACCAAAGGGTTTGCAGATATAGTCATCAGCACCGGCGGACAGGACTTTAATTTTATCCGCTTCGTCTGTACGGCTGCTTAGCATTACCACAAAAACATTAGTACGGCGCTGCATTTCCTGGCAGAGGTGATAGCCTGTAGTATCCGGCAAATTCCAATCAAGAATTACTAGCAGTGGCTTGAATTTTTCAAACAATGTTAAAGCCGTCTCGCCATCTGCTGCCGAATCTACTTGATATTTCTGATTTAAAAAGCGATGAACTAGATTGCGGATGGCTGGGTCATCATCCACAACGAGAATCTTGGGAGTAGTATCAGTAGTCATCACAAAAAAGTTTCTTTTTCTTGTCAATTTAAAGCTGGCAATTACAGAACAGCTTTAGTGAAGCGTAAATCCTACATCGTTCCAACTAATACAGATTTTTTTGGTGCAATTCTTCTTTCAACTTCGCTTGAATGTCAAAAGGCTCTCCCCAATCCCAAATTTTAACTTCTAGGTGTTCGTTAAATACCATTATTTCAAGCTCTATCGGAGTTTCTAATGGCATATTTTTGTGAGCGTGGCGAACAGCATTCGTAAACCCTTCAATCACAGCAAGTTTACACTGATGCAAAACGGCTAGGGGAATTGGTAGAGGATCTAACTGTTCTACCCACGATAAAACTTGAGCAACAGCCTTGATATCAGTATTTACTTGAAGGATAAATTTTTGAACTTGCTGGTTATAACTTGGCTGCGGTGGGCGATTTCGTTGCTTTTGAAACCTGAAATTAAAGCTGTTTAAAACATCGATCGCGCGCTTAAAAAAACCATCTTGACTGCTGTGTTGGGATGGTACTAGACCAGGCTGCTGATAATATTTTACAATGAACAGACAGTTTCGACCGTCAGAAGTGCGGGTATAACTTAGCTCATCGGCAATTTTGCCAATAATTTTTATACCTATCCCACCTGACGGAATTTCATCTATGTTATCTCTCATGGTGCTATCCTTTGTCATCATTTAATGTGTACTTTTTTACCTAAAAAAGAGAGTGACATTCTAAACGATTAAGTTTGCATGATTTATGCCTGACTTTTCCCGTATGCCGTGCAGTTGTTGTCCCGCTCATTTTCTCTTTTTTGCTTGGGTCTTGACAAACTCAGTTTGCGCTCGCTAAACTGAGCGAAAACTGACATTGACAATGAGATAAGTAAATTATATAATGACCACCCTCAAAGCCTCTGAGGAGGGATTAGTAAAAATTAGGCAAGCTAGAAGAGAAAGGGGCTCGACGATAGAAGACCCCAGATGGCTAGTAGAAGCTAGTAAAGCATTAGATCCAGATCGAACTTGGACAGAAGCCGGACCCTATGCCGATGGCCTTTCGCTGCCCACTTGGAGGCGCTTTTTAGCAGGAAGAGAACCCATAAAAGCCAATGCTTTCAAGGCCTTCTGCACGGTTTTGCAGTTGAATTGGGAAGAAATTGTCGATCGTCCTCCTTTAGCCTCCCCTTACCAAGGGGAGGTTGGGGGGGTTAGAGATTTTTGCCAACAGCCTATTGATTGGGTAGTCCAAGAGATCCGGCAAAAATGCCACAGCAAAATCCAACAGCTTTACAGCAAAATGCAACTCTTGGATATTGCACAGCCCGTTGATGTCAGCAACCTCTACGTTGAAGTCAACATTTTGGAGGAAATTACCAGTTGGCAGCCGGGAGAAATTCGCGATTTACTGAGAGACTTCAACCCAGATGCAGATAACTTTAACCGCTTAGGTTTAGGTAAAGTACGCCAGAAACGAGTATCAGGATTGGATGCGGTGAAATCTCACTCTAAACTAATGGTACTCGGCAAACCGGGTTCCGGTAAAACTACTTTTTTGAAACACAGGGTGCATCTCACTTTTGCAAATATATGAAAAAAGCGCCAAAATGAAAAAGCTAGTAAAACTGTGAAAAAAGATG
>NZ_JAUBRM010000104.1:0-18942 GCF_036701905.1 Microcoleus sp. MON2_D5 | reverse complement strand
ATAATTCGGCTTTAATTATTGCACCGGATGATATCTGGGCTCTCACCAACAAAGGGATTGCACTGCAAAGTCTGAGTAAATTGCAAGCAAAGCTAAGTGAATTTGAGGCGGCAAAACAGTCTTACTTTGAGGCGATCGCAGCCTATAATTCGGCTTTAATTATTGCACCGGATGATATCTGGGCTCTCACCAACAAAGGGATTGCACTGCAAAGTCTGAGTGAATTGCAAGCAGGGCTAAGTGAATTTGAGGCGGCAAAACAGTCTTATTTTGAGGCGCTCGCAGCCTATAATTCTGCTTTATTTATTGTACCGGATGATATCAATGCTCTTAAAAGCAAAGGGAATTTGCTGCAAAGTCTGGGTGAGTTGCAGGGACGGCTAAATGAGTTTGAGGCAGCAAAACAGTCTTACTCAGAGGCGATCGCTGCCTTTAATTCTGCTTTAATTATTGCACCGGATGATTCTATAATGCTCAACACCAAAGGGATTGCGCTGCAAAGTCTGAGTGAATTGCAAGCAGGGCTAAGTGAATTTGAGGCAGCCAAACAGTCTTACTCAGAGGCGATCGCAGCCTTTAATTCTGCTTTAATTATTGCACCGGATGATTCTAGGCTGCTCCACAACAAAGGGAATGCGCTGCGAACTCTGGGTAAGTTGCAAGCAAAGCTAAGTGAATTTGAGGCAGCCAAACAGTCTTACTCAGATGCGCTCGCTGCCTATAATTCTGTTTTACATATTGCACCGGATGATTATTATGCTCTCAAAAACAAAGGGATTGCGCTGCTAAAACTGGGTGAATTGCAAGCAAAGCTAAGTAAATTTGAGGCAGCAGAACAGTCTTACTTTGATGCGATCGCAGCCTATAATTCTGCTTTAATTATTGCACCAGATGATAATTATGCTCTCAACAACAAAGGGTATGCGCTGCAAAGTCTGGGTGATTTGCAAGCGCAGCTAAGTGAATTTGAGGGGGCAAAACAGTCTTACTTTGATGCGATCGCTACCTATAATTCTGCTTTACTTATTGCACCAGATGATTATTTAATTCTCTCCATCAAAGGGTATGCGCTGCAAAGTCTGGGTGATTTGCAAGCAGAGCTAAGTGAATTTGAGGGGGCAAAACAATCTTACTTTGATGCGATCGCTGCCTTTAATTCTGCTTTAATTATTGCGCCGGATGAGATCTATGCTCTCAACAACAAAGGGATTGCGCTGCAAAGTCTGGGTAATTTGCAAGAAAAATTAGTTGATAGACAGGAAGCACTAAAAAATTGGCAAGAAGCACTGGAAATGTTTAATCGATATTTAGCCATTGCTCCTAACAATGATTGGGTTCGCAATATGCGCGATTTGCTGCAAGAATATCTCGATAATTTGGGTGAGGATACCGTCAGCAGTTAGCTCGATCGAAATGAGTAAAGACGCGGCATTAAAAAGGAGGACGTGTCAAGTTAACTTAAACCGAAAGGCCGCCAGGGAATGAATTCCACGGGGCTTTTAGCAAAAGCCCTCGGTCGAGGACTGAAGAATTCATTAGTCCTCATAGCGAGGACTTTAGCATTGAGGCAGGGGTTTCAACCCCTGCCGGACTCAGGGCTGAGCGTTAAAGGCCCGCCCTCGAATTTAGCTATTTAACCTTGCAGCTTACCGCCCAGATTGTCTCGGCGGTGTACCATCAGCCCGCTTCCGACGGATCAGCACGCTCATCACCTGCTTCGGATTAGCGGCACGCTGTACGGGGCTCCAATCGCCCACTTCTGCAAATCCCAGCCGGTACAAAGTGAGTATGGTTTCCCGGACACCTTTGGGCGAACCGACAACCGTTAACAGCACCACTTCCTGTTCGCATACTGCTGCTGAGTCGTCATTTGGGCGCTCAGATTTGTTGTCGTCAGGCACGAATTCCTGTGACATAATATGTTCTCCTGGTTTTGGGTTTTCTAGAAAAACCCAAAAACCCAGCCGCCCCGCATTTCAACACATAGCAGGGCGGCTACAGAGGATGTTAAGATACTCCGTTAGCCTCCAGACTGCTAGTCCCAGTTTGGCGGTTATGCTGTCCATTGCTGTTAGCGCAGCTTTGGGCAGTGCAACTAGATTTTTGGGCGACGCGGGCTGCCTCCTCTACAAGCAAGCAACCTCTCACTTCAAAGCCTAGCCGCAGATGGGGGCCGCCGTCAATCGATTTTGGATTTTAGATTTTGAATCTTAGATTGTGGATTTACTCGTTACCAGCGTCAGCGGCTGGAAACCAGTTAGTTGGGCCGAAATGCTAAATTAAAAGTAATGTTGCTTTAGTACAACCATGTCCAAACGACTCACCATTGCCCAAGCACAGCAGCAGCTTCCAAACCTACCCCAAGAACTTATCAATGAGCCTATCATCATCACTCAAGATGGCGTTCCCGTTATGGCTGCAATGAGCTACACGCATTTGACTGAACTGTTAGAAACCTTAGATATTCTCACCGATACAGAATTCGTTACCAAATTGCGCCAAAGCATCACCCAAGCCCGCCAAGGCGAAACTATTTCCTGGGAAAATGCCAAAGCAAAATTGGGACTATGAATCACGAAGAAAATGCGATCGAATATGAGATCCAGCTTACGCCACTGGCACTGGAAATGTTGGAGGCAGTCAAAGATCGACGAGAACAGGAAAAATTGCGCGATCGCATCGATTAACTAAAATTTGAACCACAAAAGCAAGGCAAAGCCCTTGTAGATAACCTATCAGGATTTCGCAGCATCCGAGCTGTTGGACAGCGCTATCGTATAGTTTATCAAGTCGAACAAGATAGAGTTCTAGTTGTTGTCGTGGGACTAGGGAGACGTAAAGATGGTGACAAAAAAGACATTTACACCATCTTAGAAAAACTGTTAGATCCGTGATTGTAACTTCTTATATCCGGCGTATTTAAGCCGACTAAATAGTATTTGTACGGACACAACACTGTTGTGTCCTTTGCCTGCGGTAATCTCACTCCTCGCTAACAGCCAAACCAGAAACCACAGGGGCGATCGCATTTAACTTCAAAACAGGATGTTCCCCTTCCACCTGCCGGCAATTCCACTCATTTCTAAACAGCAAAACCGGCCTTCCCCAAGTATCTTTCACCGTCACCGTATTAAACAGCCGCCCAACTTTTTCCAGCGCCTCCCAACCGCCGTCAACCCAGCGAGCTACACTGTAAGGCAACATATCGATCGTCGTTTCCACATTATATTCCGACTGCATTCTGAACTGCACAACTTCAAATTGCAACTGTCCCACAGCAGCCAAAATAGGCTCGCGTTTGGACTCATCAACCGAATACATAATTTGCACTGCACCTTCTTCCTGCAACTCCGAAACGCCTTTGCGGAACTGCTTAAACTTAGAAGGATTGGGATTTCTCAAAAAAGCAAAAAGTTCAGGAGAAAAACAGGGAATCCCTTCATATTCCAGTTTTTGGCCTGTGTAAATAGTATCGCCGATCGCAAATACTCCCGGATTGTTCAAACCGATCACATCGCCGGGATACGCAACCTCGATCGACTCCCGATCCTGAGCAAATAACTTTTGAGGCCTTGACAAACGCACCGTTTTACCACTGCGAGCGTGAGTCACGTTCATGTCCTTTTCAAATTTGCCCGTACAAACCCGAATAAACGCCACCCGATCGCGGTGTCTCGGGTCCATATTCGCTTGCAATTTGAACACAAACCCGGTAAAATCTTCATAAGTTGGCGGCAAGTCTCCGGCGGTGCTCTTGCGGGCGATCGGCTTCATCGCGTAATCTAAAAACGCATCTAAAAACAGTTCGACCCCAAAATTGCTCATGGCGCTGCCAAAGAAAACAGGCGTCATTTTTCCAGCCCGAACGGAGTCTAAATCCAGTTCAGTTCCTAACTCATCCAGCAGTTCTAACTCTTCTTTGAGCTGATAGTAAAGGTCTTGTTCCAACAAATCTTCAATGCGCGGGTCGCCCAATTCGATGACAGTATCAACAGCAGCGCGAGAACCGTGTTGAGTCCGCTCGAATAAGTGAATTTTGCGCCCTCTGCGATCGAAAACACCTTTAAAGCGATCGCCCGTACCTATCGGCCAATTTACCGGATAAGTCTGCAACCCCAATTCCTTCTCAATTTCGTCCAACAAATCCAAAGGATCTCTGCTAGGGCGATCGAGCTTATTAAAGAAAGTAAAAATAGGCAAACTTCGCAGCTTACAAACTTCAAATAACTTCCGAGTTTGCGGTTCCAAACCCTTAGCAGCATCCTCCAGCATCACCGCATTGTCAGCCGCCGCCAGAGTGCGATAAGTATCTTCACTAAAATCTTGGTGTCCCGGAGTATCGAGCAGATTAATGTGATAATTTTGATACTCAAACTGCAAAACAGTAGAAGTAATAGAAATTCCCCGCTGCTGTTCCATCGCCATCCAGTCAGATGTAGCGTGTCGCTGAGCCCGCCGCGCTTTCACAGAACCTGCTTCGTGAATTGCACCTCCGTACAGCAGCAGCTTTTCTGTCAAAGTAGTTTTACCCGCGTCAGGGTGCGAGATAATAGCAAAGTTGCGCCGGCGCTCAACAGCAGTTAGCAGTTCAGTTTCGAGTTCAGTGGTCATTACAAATTAGGTAGGGGAATCATCACCCGATCGCCATTATAGCCTGTGCTACAGTTGCTATTAAAGGTAAAATTATCACTAAAGTCAAGGAACAAAAATAATATGTACGACTCGGACAAGCGAAAGCTGCTATCACTGGTGTGCCACGGGGCGATTTTTTTCAGCACGTTACTGTTCTCGATCGGAGCGCCGATCGCTGTATTGTTAGTATCAGATGACCCCGTTGTCAAAGAAAATGCCACAGAAGCGATCAATTTTCACCTTAATGTATGGCTTTACAGCATCGTGATTGTGGTGTTAAGTGTCGTCACTTTCGGTCTTGCTGGCATTATCCTAGTGCCCCTAGGTTATCTGCTGCACTGGGGACTGACAATAATGGCTATCCTCCACGTTTTGCAAGATCCTAACCAACCTTACCGCTACCCTTTTATTTTCCGCATAGTTTAGACAGCAAATCGCGCTTCACCATCGATTTCAACAACCCGATTTCTTTAAGAAGAAAGCGGGTTTTTAATTGTTTTATAACCCACATTCGTTACCCCCAACTTACCAATACACTGCTTAAGTGACAAAGAGGGTTGATTATACCCTTTATCAGAAAGATGAGGTACTGTAGGGCATAGGGCATAGGGCATAGGGCATAGGGCACTTTTTTGAGAACCGCTGTATCGGAGACAAGATTTAGTAACAAAAATTAAAATTTTGTCTAACTAAGCATCATTCAGTTGGGGATTCATGAAAATTGAACTAACATCATGAGATCAATCTTCTTAATCCATAAAGCTTCAAAAATTCGAGCAAAATAAACTATTAATTCTAGCTGTTAAGCTAATCCGCCTTTAAATTGTAGGGTCAAATAAACTTTTACTATTGTGTGGTTGCCAGGAAAGCCCGCCTTCAACACACAATTTAAATGCACAACAGCTTATCTTCGGCATTAAAAATGGTGCAACATCTCTGTTTAAACTTACATCTTGCACCATTGTCAAGAACAGGCATCTTGCCTGTTCCACAATAAAATTCATCTCTTGTGGAACAGGCAAGATGCCTGTTCCTAAACAAGTAATTGAAAATGGTGCAACATCTCAGTTTAAATGAATGTGGGTAGCTTGGTAAGTGATGCCGAACCCTCATCTGCCTAAAGTCGCAATGGTGTCTTCCCCCTATTGCAGGGCTGTTGCTGAGGCTAAGTTGATCTTCGGTTGATGCCGCTTCCCAAACTATGCTACCGCCTTTGGGTTATTTCGCAGAGTTAGGGGTGAGGTTCGATCGCTCGGAACCATCGTTTTTGCTTTAGCTGTGCTATTTTTGCATCTGGCGATCGTTTTAGGCAAATGTTCCACCAATTCTATCTCCACCAGGAGTCTTAAAACTTAATACAATATTTTTCCAATAAAAATCCCGCTCTTGTGGAACGGGAAAGCCATCAGGGTGCATCTATATATATGTCAGTATAACTCATAGGGGGTATAACCCCTCGTAGCTTTATCGAATCTTTACAATCACAAAATTTTTGTAAAGATTGAGGTTTTTATTTGACTGAGCAGCCGTTTTATGAAATTAAAATGGAAAATGCTGACATTTATAAAATCAAGTGAGTTTTTTCTGAATAATCAAAACTTTAAGCTCCTTTACCATGCTTCGGCCAATGGTGGAGCAAATACCATAAGATGGCTACATTTGTGATAAATACCGCTACCTTAAGTACCGTGACCCCCTGAACTAATTCATATATTTTAGGGGGTATACTGATGCTTACCAGCACTAAAACTAAGATTGTTGCCCAGTCTTTTTCGTACCACAAACCAACGGCTTCAACAGCAGTTAAAGTTGCATAAAGTGCTGCGGCAAGTCCGCCAAAAAATAATTTGTGAGGGTTGAGACTTAGAAGTTTTTCTCAGATAAATTCAATATTTTTTAGTTTAGTTTCTAACAAATAAGATTGCGAATTTTTTTCTAAGACTTGATGATTTTTTAATGTAAAAAGCAAAGCAATCGAAGTTACTGCCAAGAGGGAAGCCACAAATGTTTTGTAAAGGACAATTGCGATTAAAGCAGGAGCGTGATGTTTATTCACCTTAATTCTCGAAATATCAATAATGTGCGATCGCCTGGTTAGGCTGTTTGGGATTGAAAACTAAAAATTTAGTAGAGTGCGTCAGCAATTAGCTAATCAATTATATAAAAAATAACGCGCTGCTGACCCACCTTACTAAGTTTGAGGATAACGTTGTGCTAAGAAAGAGATCGCAGCAGCCCGATCGCCCAAATCGCCATCCAACCTCGCCGCCAACAAATCATCCAACATTCGTTTAAACCCAGGCCCCGGCTTATAACCCAAAGCCTTCAAATCGTTGCCATTCAAAGGCGGCTCAACATTCGCCCATTTCGTGAGATATTCCCAGATTTGGCGGCGTGCACTTCGCGGACTTTGTAGGGAGATAGCAATTAACACCGGCCACTCATAATTCCTCAACAGCAGCACCAATTGACTCGGCAACTCGCACTTAGGCAAATTCTCTGCTAACTGGTTCTTTCCGGCTTCCAACACTTCCAACCGCTTAATGCTGTCAGCAGGTAACTGAAGATTTGCAGCCACCTTGCCGCGATATTCCGGTGCTAAATAAGCTATCAAAACTTCCAGCCGCATCTGCCAATCGGGAATATTGATAATGGGGAATGGGGAATTGGGCATCGGGGATTGGGCATCGGGAATTGGGAATTGGGAATTGGGGATAGTTTGTTCCTTCTTCCCTCTTCCTTCTTCCTTTTCCCCTCTTCCCTTCTCCTTCTTCCTTCTATCCTTTACATCCGTTAAATCCGTTACAGAATCCGTTGCCGAACTTCCTTCTTCCTTCTTCCTTCTTCCTTCTTCCTTCTTCCTTCTTCCATTCAAACACCGATCGAGCAAACGCAGTTGCCGCCACAACTCCCGATCCAACTCCAAACTAGGATGAATGCAGCGCAAAGCCTGCAAATCTCCCAGCATTTGCAAAGCAACTTTCCAGTAAGGAGCTTGCAAAATGTATTTCAATTCGCTTTTGAGCCGAGTTTCCAAAGCCGGAGCTCGGCCGTTTTCCCCCTGAATTCGGTAATAAATCCCGCTGGCCAAAGCGTTGCGGATGTATCCTTCCGTCTGCGGCTCAATTTCAAATCCCAACCGCACCGCAAACCGCACAGCGCGATAAATTCGCGTCGGATCTTCGATAAAACTATTGGCGTGCAAAACTCGAATTTGCTTCGATTCCAAGTCCAGCAAACCGCAAAAAAAATCTAACAATTCGCCACTGCGAGGAACACCCAACCGCACAGCCAGCGCATTAATTGTAAAATCTCTGCGGTACAAATCTTGGCGAATTGAACTCGCTTCAACTTCAGGATTTGCAGCCGGATAAGGGTAAAATTCAGTGCGAGCCGTAGCGATATCCACCCACAGCGAGCCGAAAGCAGAGTCTTTGGGCCACAAAAGCGCGGCGGTTTGAAATTGACCGTGAACGTCCAAACGCGATTCGGGGTAAAGTTTTTGCAGCGAGGAAGCTAACTCGACACCAGCACCGGAATCGTCGGAACCGCACTTTCCATCCACAACCAAATCAATATCTGTTAGCGCCAATGTATCATCCGTGGCTAAGAGTAAATCCCGGACTGCTCCACCCACAATATAAAGTTGCCAGCCGCGATTTTGGGCAATATTGGCGGCGATCGACAATAATTGCCATAATTCGGGACTGATGCGCGATCGCAACAACTGCTCAACCGATTCGGGTACGGCACAATAAGAGAATTCTGCATTACTTCCCCTGTCTCGCGCTTTTTGCTGGTGCAATTCCCGCAACACGTCAGTCCGGGTAACAATTCCCACCAGTTGACCGTTTTCCAATACTGGCAAGCGCCCGATATCGTATGTCACCATTAAAGATTCAATTTCCGGCAGCAAGGTATCTGGGGCGATCGTTTTTAGCTGCGGAGTCATGTAACCCTTCACCGGGGCGTGACTGAAACCGTGGTGCAGCGCAATGTCAATGTCGCGGCGCGAGATAATGCCGGCGAGTCGATCGCCCGCATCGACCACAGAAAGCCCCGAATGTCCGTAACGTAGGAGGATACGGTGAGCTTCCCCTACCGATGTTTCCGGGCGAATACTCCGCACTGGAGACGACATTAATTCGCGGGCTGTCGGAGGGTGGGGAATTTGAGTTTTGAGTTCCTCAGCTAACTGATTTAAAGTCAGCAGGGGGTCAACATCGCGGGTGGCGAGGGAAGCGGCGCGGGCGTGGCCTCCGCCGCCGAGGGGTTTGAACAATTCGCTGAGGTTTGTTCCTTCGATGCGCGATCGACCGATAATAGTTAATCGATTGGAAACTGGCGATTCGGGAGCTATGTTGCGGTTGTTTTCGTTTTCGCCAAATTTATAAACATTACCTAAAAGCAGAGCATCGGTTTCAGTTAAATCCAGCAAGCGAGAAGCCAGTGAAGAAAGCCCCGGAACGTAAGCTTCAGTAGATAGCAGCACCCAGGCTACGCTGTAACCGTGCAAAGTTTGCGATCGCAAATTATTCAGCGCTTCTCTGAGCAAATCTTGCAATTGAGGAGACAAACCGGGTTCTACATATTCAGCGATTACCCCCAAACTCGCTCCCTGTTCCATCAACCAGGCCAAAGCTATTGCATCTCGCGCAGTTGCGCCCTCAAAGGTGAGGGAACCTGTATCGACGTGGATGCCGAGGGCCATTACTGTCGCTTCCGAAGGCAGAAGGCGGAATGGTGTGTCGCTGTTTTCTGCTTGATTTTTGAGCTTTTCGACAATTAATGTCGTGCTGGCTCCGACTGCTTCGATCTGCGTAACAGTAGCGGGAATGTCTAAATCGGCCTGTAGGTGATGGTCGAAAACAGCAATTTCGCTCACTTGTGGCAAATCCAGCCACTCGGCGGCTTTTCCCAAACGATCGCGCTGGGAGGCATCAACTATAGTAATCGATCGAATTTGTTGCGGATTGACCGATCGGCGCTCAATCAGTGGGTACTCGTCGCGGTGTAGCGCCAAAAAATCCCGCACTGTCGGATGACACCCGCCCGTCAATACGATCCTGCTACCGGGGCGCAGCACGCAAAGTCCCACCGCCGCCCCCAAGGCGTCAAAATCTGCTGTTGTGTGGCACAAAACTAAGTCCATAGCCGAAAATCCCGCATCTCTAACTCAAACAGTAGCAATTTCTCGCCCTCGGAAACCGGATGTGTCGATCGGGCTTTAACTTAACCTTTCCAGTTTTCTGTCGTGTAGCGAACAATGATAAAATTGATCGAAATCTCAAGAGCCGCTGACGCCTGTTCGCGCAACGCCCGAATTTGCACGGGTTCTTTCGTATCAATCAACCGACAATCTCTCGATCGACGATCGGGAAACTGTCAAAAACTAGAATTTGGAAGATTTTTTTCGGTTCTGGGAAACTATTTCGGATCAACGCACGGTTATATCGAAAGGAGAAAAGATGTTATCAATTCTGTTTCAAGTGGTTTTACTGGGTCTGGTACTGCTGTCTTTTGTGATGGTCGTTGGCGTGCCAGTTGCTTATGCCTCTCCCCAAAACTGGAATCAGTCTAAATCCCTGATTTATGTCGGATCGGCTCTCTGGTTTTTGCTGGTTATTGCAGTGGGTGTATTGAACTTTTTAGTCGTTTAATTTCACCCAACTCTATCGAATAAAGAAGGTAAAAGATAGAAGGATGAAGGCATTCACCAGCGATTGAAAGGCATTCGGCAGAAGCTAGGAATTTTCCAGACCGCGCGATCCTGTATGTTTTTGCACTTAAGATTCAGATGAGATGCTGCTGCTTTCTGACTTTTGCCTTCTCACAAACAAAAATCTAAAATCTAAAACCTAAAATCTAAACTAGAACACTATGACTGTTTTCGAGGGAACTTTTACTCACACCGAATCTTTGCGGTTTGCTATTGTCATCGGTCGTTTTAACGATTTGGTGGTTAACAAACTTTTGGAGGGATGTCAAGATTGTTTGAAACGCCACGGGGTTGATGTTAATCCTCATGGCTCTCAGGTGGACTTTTTTTGGGTTCCGGGAAGTTTTGAGATTCCTTTGGTGGCGCGCCAAGCTGCTCTTTCTCACCGCTACGATGCGGTAATTTGTCTGGGTGCGGTAATTCGCGGCCAAACTCCTCATTTCGATTTTGTGGCTGGTGAGGTTGCTAAGGGAATTGCTGCTGCTGCTTTTCAGACAGGGGTGCCGGTGATTTTTGGGGTGGTGACGACTGACACGATGCAGCAAGCTTTGGAAAGGGCTGGAATTAAAAGCAATTTGGGCTGGAATTATGCGATGAGTGCTTTGGAAATGGGCACTTTGATGCGCCAAGTTAAGGGTTTGGGAACACACTCTTACGATCATCGATTAACTACTGGGTCTGCTTCTCAAGTGCTTTCGGGTGATGCAAATCTGGCGATCGCCCCGGATGTATCGTCGGATCAAATCCCCTCGTAAGTTGGGCTAGCAGTATTTTTTAGCTAAAAAGCATCAAGATTTGCATCTGGAAAAATCTTAATACTCTTGTGGGGTGGTGATTATGCCCGCCCCCAAGGTAAAAGTTCCACTGGTCGTAGCCGATGGACAAATTAGACCATTACCTTGCCAATTGGCAATGAGTGTGATATCATAAAATGTTCTTAGAAATAGCGCAACACTAACTATTACTGCATGGCAACGAAGCCAACGATCGCATTTACTCACCTCGGCTGCGAAAAAAATCGCATCGATACCGAACACATGATTGGCTTGCTGGCTCAAGCGGGCTATCAAGTGGATTCTAATGAAGAATTAGCTGATTATGTTGTAGTCAATACTTGTAGTTTTATCCAAGCTGCGCGAGAAGAGTCAGTCCGCACCTTGGTAGAATTGGCAGAAGCTAATAAAAAAGTAGTCATCACCGGCTGCATGGCACAGCATTTTCAGCAGGAATTGCTGGACGAATTGCCCGAAGCAGTCGCAATTGTCGGCACTGGGGACTATCACAAAATAGTCAATGTTATGCAGCAGGTGGAAAAGGGCGATCGAGTTTCCCTCGTCTCCTCAGAACCTACTTACATCGCTGACGAAACTACTCCCCGCTACCGCACCACATCGGAAGGTGTCGCTTATCTGCGAATAGCAGAAGGCTGCGACTACCGCTGTGCATTTTGCATTATCCCGCACTTGCGCGGAAATCAACGATCGCGGACGATCGAATCTATCGTCGCCGAAGCTAAGCAATTGGCATCGGAAGGGGTAAAGGAAATTATATTAATTTCTCAAATTACCACCAACTACGGCAAAGATATTTATGGCGAACCGAAACTAGCCGAACTGCTTCGGGCTTTGGGTGAAGTAGATGTACCTTGGATTCGGATGCACTACGCCTATCCTACAGGTTTGACTCCCCAAGTTGTCGAGGCAATCCGCGAAACGCCCAACGTTTTGCCGTATTTGGATTTACCCCTGCAACACTCGCACCCGGAAATTCTGCGGGCGATGAATCGACCTTTTCAAGCCGGGATCAATGATGCTATAGTCGATCGGCTCAAAGCAGCACTTCCCGGCGCTGTGATGCGGACAACTTTTATTGTTGGCTTCCCCGGCGAAACCGACGAACACGCAGCACACTTGCTGGAATTTGTCAAGCGCCATGAATTCGATCACGTAGGAGTTTTTGTATTTTCGCCAGAAGAAGGAACCCCAGCCTTCAGCTTGCCCCAGCAAATACCTGCAGAAATAATGGAAATGCGGCGAAATTCGGTAATGGCGGCACAACAACCTATATCATTGAAGAAGAATCAAGAGTCTGTCGGTCAGGTAGTTGATGTCCTGATAGAACAAGAACAACCAGAGACAGGCGAGTTGATTGGTAGATCCGCTCGGTTTTCCCCAGAAGTAGATGGACTCGTCTATGTCACAGGAGAAGCGCGGCTGGGTTCAATCGTATCTGTGAAAATTACTGGTGCAGATGTCTACGACCTCTACGGTCAAGTGTAAGTATTGCTGGAACTGTCGCGATCGGCGGTGCGGCGAACAAAAACCGGACACGAGCCAAAAATGATTAGCGGATTGTGCAACAAAAGTAACGGTTAGTACACAATTGTGCAAAGATATGTAGCAAAGGGGTTCTAAACTTTTTTAGCCCCTATCTGGCAATCGACCCTCCCCGTCGGGGTGCGGTAATCTCTACAGAACATCGGAAAATTTTAACGAATTTAATGTTTTGTTTCTGAATGTAAAGAGTTATGATGATAACAAGCCAGAAATAAGCGGGGATAATTTGAGATTGCTTCGCCGTCCGCCCTACACCACAACGGTATCCCGAAAGAGTGTTGAGATGGATAGGCGGTAACGGTCGCCCCATCCCCCGCTCAATCCCGCAGGCGACGGATTGCGGGATAGCGCCTGAACCAAACAACCTGTTACTACTATGTAGTGAAGTGGGGCTGGTCATGATCCTCACTATAAAATGCCTGAGAGGGAAAGCTTGCAAGTACCTCAAAGGAAGTCCAATGTCCTGTTTTAAGAATGTTGGAAGCCTATAACCCGACCCCTGGCGGTTGGTATCGGTGATGTCACAAAATCAAAGACGGCTGTCGAATTGGTAAATTTAGTCACCATCGACGGAGCTGCCCTATACTCGATTGCTATTTAAGAAGGTGCGCGCAGGCGCAGCACCATAAAGAACTCTTATGAGTTCCTGCCCTAGAGCAGAAATCCGCATCCGAGTTGGGCAACTTAGAAGGCTAAGACTCGTTATTAGGAGCATTAATGAATTTATTGTTTGAAGGCTTAGGTCTTTCGGAAGAACTCGTTCTCCATCTGGAAACACTAGGCTTTACAGAACCTACTCCCATCCAAGTACAAGCAATTCCGCACTTGCTAGCAGGTCGCGACGTTGTGGGTCAAGCCCAAACAGGGACAGGCAAAACGGCAGCATTCTCGTTGCCCATCTTGGAGCGGATTGATTTAGATGTAACTGCGGTGCAAGCACTGGTGCTGACGCCGACTCGCGAATTGGCGATGCAAGTAACTGAAGCCATCCGTGATTTGAGCGGCATCAGCAGCGACGGCCCTGTAAAAGTGGGTCGCTCTCTGCAAGTTCTGACAGTGTACGGCGGTCAATCGATCGATCGTCAAATGCAGCGTTTGAAGCGCGGCGTGCACGTCGTTGTCGGTACACCCGGACGCATATTGGATATGCTCAGCCGTGGCAGCCTGAAACTAGACAAGGTAAAGTGGCTGGTTTTGGATGAAGCTGACGAAATGCTGAGCATGGGCTTTATCCAAGATGTGGAAAAAATCTTGGATGCTGCACCAAAAGAACGTCAAACGGCATTTTTCTCGGCGACGATGGAAGCTTCCATTCGGAAACTGGTGGCGCGGCATTTGCGTAACCCAGTCAACGTCACCGTAGAACAGCCAAAAGCAACGCCAAAGCGCATCAGCCAAGGCGTGTACATGATTCCCCGTGGCTGGTCGAAGGCAAGAGCCCTACAGCCAATTTTAGAAATGGAAGACCCGGAATCTGCACTGATTTTTGTGCGGACTCGGCAGTCGGCGGCAGAACTCACCAGCCAACTGCAAGCAGCCGGTCACAGCGTTGATGAGTATCACGGTAATTTGAATCAGGCACAACGGGAACGTTTGTTGCATCGATTCCGCCAATGTCAGGTGCGCTGGGTAGTGGCGACTGATATTGCGGCGCGGGGTTTGGACGTGGATCACTTGACTCACGTGATTAACTACGATTTGCCCGACAGTGTGGAAAGCTACGTTCACCGGATCGGACGCACAGGCCGGGCTGGTCGCGAAGGAACGGCAATTACGCTTATTCAACCGGTCGATCGCCGCAAACTGCGTTTGATTGAACGCCACGTTCGATCGAGCTTGACGGTGCGAAACATTCCGACACGGGCGCAAATTGAAGCTCGTCAGTTGGAAAAGATGCAGGGTAAAGTTCGCGAAGCTTTGGCTGGCGAACGGATGGCATCTTTCTTGCCTCTGGTGTCTCAGTTATCCGAGGAGTACGACTCCCACGCGATCGCCGCTGCTGCTTTGCAAATGGCTTTCGATCAAAGCCGTCCTGCTTGGATGGGCGCGGATTACGCTCAACAAGAAGATCCCCCGATTGGTGGAGAAAACAGCGTCAAGCCAATCTTGATCAAAAAGCGGGCTAAGACTGGTGCACCGAGTAATTCTGTACCAGCGCCGACTTTTTCTGGAGCACCGAGTGCTCCTGTTCCCCAGAACAGCTAATTGGTAGGGTGCACAATGTGCACCTTATTTAGAATTTTTGTAGAGATGCGATCGCTCGCACCTCTACTTTTTTTTATAGGTGTGAACCCAAATCCGAGATCGGCGGTTGAAACCGCGAACAAACTTTCGTCCACTCCTAGCGGACTGACAATTGGATAAGTAAAGATGCCAGTTAGCGATAGGAAAATTTCTGTAACTAATTCTACGCTGAGTACGTTAATTGAAGAATTGGGTACTGAGTGCCAAAATGTTATTACTTTAATCCATCAGCTTCAGTTACCTGATTTGAGCGATCGACAAAAAGCTGAAATTCTAGCAGAGTTCCTTCCTCTCTGCAATCCATCTCAACGTTCACTGCGGAGAGGACTTTCAGACGCTAGTTGCTGAGGAAATGACAACATTGTCGGATGAGGATGAAGAGGATTAAGGAGACGCGGGCGATCGCACATCAGGAAAAAGCCCTCCAGTCAACTCACAGAAAGGCTAAAAATCCTAATAAATAAGGAATAAAGTCCTTACTACAAACTTGTGAACCGGGACTTTTGCACTGTTGTTTAATATTTCAGTTTAGCTGCGTGCTCACAATAATTTTTTGTACGCGATCGCCCTTAGTTTCCAAAATCAAATTAGAAGCCTTTTGGTCATTGCTGTAAGTCAACCGAGTCACTCCACCCTGCACTGATTGCGACCCGTAACCGTAAGTTTTAACGACTTTTTGGCTGTTATCTCCTAGCTTCACACCATCAATTGTCAGAAACTTGGGATTGGTAGTAGAAACTAAATAAACTTTGCCATCCCATGCTGCTACCGTCAATCCTGAGTAGGTTAGCGTGCGAATCTTGCCGCCGATGCCAGGCCCAGCAGGTTTAGTTTCGTCGCGCTGCGGTTTTCCCAACTTGCGTTTTGCCTCTTCTACAGCCATCCCCAACCGAACGCCGCCAATCCCCAGGCGCGAATAGTTCAGCGCCGCCGGCTTTTGTGTCGCACTGAGCATTCTTTCTAGAGTCGCAACAGTGTGATTCATAGCAGGAACAGGACGAACTAAAGCAGCAAATCCTAAGCTCGAAATGGCGAGATTCATCATGATGCCAGCGACGGCTGTGGTCACAAACATTTTTACCATTTTTTTTATAGCTTTATTTGGCAATTTATTCGCGCGATCGCCCGCTAGATCCGGATTGATACTAATAGGACTTATACAAACACTCCTGGACGCACGGCGATGCTCTGAAACCGAATTTTTTTACCAAAACTACACAAAGAAACTCGGTTTTTACCATAAATCTTAGGTTTAACAGCGAGGTATTCAGGAAGAAACCGGGTTTCTAGCGCAACCTAGGTAAGTCCTGACTAATATTTTTTAAGTTTTGAAAACCGCCAATTTCGGGCGAACCGAATTTGCTCCCGCACAAGCTTGCGTCCGCCTGCGAGGACTGAAAGAAAGAATAAAGAGGTAAATCAACGGAAATTGCTGTGATATCCTAACAAAAGCCATATCTGCATAAAATAAGTAATTTAGATGACCGCAACAGATTCTACTAAGCACCAAAAATCCAAGGCCCTCAAACCGGGTAGCCGCCGCCCCGCTAAAGAACTTTGCAGCGAGTGCGGTTTGTGCGATACATATTACATCCATTATGTCAAGGAATCTTGTGCTTTCTTAACACAGCACATCGCGGAATTAGAAGAAGAGATTCACGGACGATCGCGCAATCTCGACAATCCCGACGACTGGTATTTCGGAGTCAGTCAAAACATGATGGCGGCTCGGAAAAAAGAGCCTATTGAGGGTGCTCAGTGGACGGGAATCGTCAGCACAATTGCGATTGAAATGCTCGAAAAAGGAATTGTAGAAGGCGTTGTTTGCGTCCAAAATACTAAAGAAGACCGCTTTCAACCGATGCCGATTATTGCTAGAAATCGCGAAGAAATTTTGGCAGCAAAAGTCAACAAACCCACTCTCTCTCCAAATCTTTCAGTATTAGAACAAATCGAACAATCTGGGATGAAGCGGGTGTTAGTAATTGGCGTCGGCTGTCAAATTCAAGCCTTGCGAACAGTCGAGAAAAAACTCGGTTTAGAAAAGCTCTACGTTTTGGGAACTCCCTGCGTGGATAATGTCAGCCGTGCAGGCTTGCAGAAATTCCTAGACACGACTAGCCGCTCTCCTGAAACGGTGGTTTCTTATGAGTTTATGCAAGACTTTAACGTTCACTTCAAACACGAAGATGGTTCGGAAGAAAAAGTGCCGTTTTTTGGCTTGAATACTAAGGAGTTGAAAGATGTTTTTGCTCCTTCTTGTTTGAGCTGTTTTGATTATGTGAATTCTTTAGCTGATTTAGTTGTGGGCTATATGGGCGCACCTTTTGGTTGGCAGTGGATTGTAGTGCGAAATGACACCGGGCAAGAGATGTTAGACTTGGTAACGGATCAGTTAAATACTCAGCCGGTGATGTCTCAGGGAAACAGAAAAGAGGCGGTTCAGCAAAGCATTCCGGCTTATGAAAAAGGAGTGACTTTGCCGATGTGGGCGGCGAAGTTAATGGGAGTGTTTATTGAGAGAATTGGGCCGAAGGGTTTGGAATATGCTCGGTTTTCGATTGATTCTCATTTCACTCGCAATTATCTGTACGTGAAGCGCAATTACCCGGAGAAATTAGAGGCTCATGTGCCGGAATATGCTAAGCGGATTGTGGGGCAGTATAAGTTACCAGATGTGTAAACTTGTAGGGTGCGTCAGTCAGGAGTTGTTTGATTATTGAAAAAATAACGCTAACTGATGCACCCTGCTACTCAAGGATAGCAAAAGATAGAAAACAAATGCTATTGGGAAAAATTGAATTATGGAATCGCAGAACGTTACCTAGACTGGCTATCCTTTGTACGATCTTAATTAGTCTGATTAGTGGGATATGGTTGAGTATGATTGCAATGCCAGGGAAAAGCTACAGCGGGACAATTCCCCCTTTAACAGCACAGGAAATCTCGCTCCGAGATGCTTTACAGCGCGATGTGGAAAAGCTCTCTGGTGAAATCGGAGAGCGCAACTTTATACACTATCAAAAACTTGGAGAAGCCGCTGACTTTCTCGAAGCATCTTTTCAAGCTGCTGGCTATAAAGTTGAACCACAAGGATATAAAATTGATGATAAATTTTATTATAACATAGAAGTGGAGATTCCAGGGGGGAAAAATGCAGATGAAATAGTTGTAATTGGGGCCCATTATGATTCTGTGGTGGGGAGTCCAGGGGCAAATGATAACGCAACTGGGGCGGCGGGAGTGCTGGCTTTAGCGAGAATGTTTGCAGGTAAAAAGCCGGAAAAAACTGTGCGTTTTGTTGAGTTTGTGAATGAGGAACCGCCTTTTTTCTGGACTGCTGATATGGGGAGTTTGGTTTATGCGAAAAGATGCAGAGAGCGTAATGAAAAAATTGTTTCGATGCTCAGTTTAGAAACAATTGGTTATTACTCAGATGCCAAAAACAGTCAGAAATATCCAGCACCATTAAACCTTTTTTATCCTACCTCGGGGAATTTTATCGGATTTATTGGCAATACATCCTCAAGTAAACTGGTTAGAGAGGCGATCGCATCTTTCCGCCGCCATGCTGAATTTCCCTCGGAAGGTGCAGCAATTCCAGGTGGCATTCCTGGTGTGGGTTGGTCTGATCAATGGTCTTTTTGGCAACATGGTTATCCAGGGCTGATGGTGACAGATACTGCTCCCTATCGCTATCCTTACTATCACACGGCGCAAGATACACCCGATAAGGTTGACTGGGAACGGACGGCGAAGGTGATAGCTGGATTGGAGAAAGTTGTGGCAGATTTGGTGGGAGTTGATATTAATTAGTTGTGTAGGGTGCCAGCGGGGAAATATCATCGCTCGGCATAGAATATCAGGCAAAATGACGCACCTATAAAGTAAGGATTCAGGTCAGGGGGTATTGACAAAGAGGATACAGGAGGGAGATTATTATAATTATGAAAAAAGAGCAGCCTCTCAAACTAGACAGTGAAATATTGAACCAGTTGGCTCCCTCGCAAC
>NZ_JAUBRM010000103.1:0-19099 GCF_036701905.1 Microcoleus sp. MON2_D5 | reverse complement strand
CCCCTTTCATTTATTATCAAACTTTCCTATTTTACCATAGAAATTCATATTTACATCTCAAATGGAATTGCTATATGTTTTCGACTAATAGGTAATTGAGCCGGACTCACTGGTAATTGGGAATGATAATTATGTTGCATACTCAGTCGATTGCTAATGACTAATGACTAATGACTACACTACTTCTTTAAGATTAAATGCAGCTTCTGTGAGTTGTTGAGTACCGATTGTAACTTGAGTAATGCCGCTGACAGTTTGAGACGCACATTCCTTCATTGAAATCATCGCATCACCTACTTGCTGAATCGCGATGGCCTGCTGCTTAGCTTAACATTAAAATAAATTTGCTGGTTGCTAGCAAACACAAGATTGCAAGCTTCCCTCACACCCATAAAAGCTGCTGCCGTATCTTGTGCTATTTTCACCCCTGCTGCAACCGTTTTGCGACTATCTTCAGTTGCTTTCACCGTCGAGTCGATCGCGCCCTTAATTTCTGGAATAATACCATTAATCTTTTGGGCTGCTTGTTGGCTTTCATCTGCTAACTTACGAATTTTGCTTGCTACCACCCCAAAACCTTTACCGTACTCCCCGGCTCTGGTCGAGGCTGCATTTTTTGGAAAAAATGGTTAATCATTGGTTACTGGGAATTGGTTACTGGTAACTTGTACGCTCCCATAGTCTAAGTATAGACAATAGGGAACTTGTAAGCGTGCGTAGCAGAAGTATAGGGAATGGAGAATGGGTAGTAAATAAAAAAAAACAACTCCCAAATAATAACTCACAAATCACAACTAACTACAGTGCAGATTGGATATCAACTCAGGTAACATCGGAATTAATATTACCCACAGTCAGGACGCCGCAGTGCCGTGCCCCTACAATTGATCGGGGTAGGGACACGGCACTGCCGTGTCGTCGGTATCATTCCGATGCAACCGAAAACGATAGGAGATTAGGTTATGATTTGCTAATATAAAATTTATTACTCCCGTTAATATCGCTGGAATTGTACCGCGACAAATCGCCAAAGTAATTGCTTTAATTTTTAAGGATATATTTGGTCTTTTTGGGGAACTACTCATAATTCATCGCTCTCCTACAAAACTGCTTTCAAATCTAAGGCAGCTTCATTCAATTTTTGAGTGCCGACTTTAGTTTGACTGATACCGCAAGCGGTTTGGGCTGCGGCTTGATTGAGGGAGTTCATAGCTTGCACTACCTGTTCGATCGCGAGCGATTGCTGTTGGGCATTCAGCGAAATTTGCTGAGAACTCAAAACCACATTGTTAATGGCATTGGCAACTCCTGCAAATGCTGCTGCAGTTTCTGAGGCAATATTCACGCCCGATTCCACAGTTTTAGTCCCTTCGTCTGTCGCCATTACCGTTGAGTTAATTGCCCTTTGAATATCCGCAACTAATAGATTAATTTGTGATCCTGATTTTTTACTGCGATCTGCAAGTTTGCGAATTTCTGACGCCACCACACCAAACCCCTTGCCGTGTTCCCCGGCCCGGACTGCTTCAACAGCAGCATTGAGTGCTAACATATTAGTCTGATTCGCCAAATCGCTAACTACAGTTGAGATATTACCAATGTGATCTGTTTGCTCGCTCAACTCTATAATTTGTCCTTGGATATCCTGAACTTTAGTTTTCAAAGTTGCCATTGCTTCTAAAGTTTGTTCTACAGCTTTTGTGCCACCTCCAGCTAAATTCAAGGCTTGCATTGCTTGAGCCACGGCGGTTTCGATCTGCTGTGATGTCGCCCTGGAAGAGGCTCCCAATTCGTCCATTGTAGTAGTAGTTTGATTTACTGAAGCTGCTTGCTGACTTGCCATACGTTCCTGTTGTTCCACGGTGGCTGCAATCTCAGTGGAAGAAGAGGCGATCGAGCTAATTGCCCGATCGATAGTTTGGGCAATTCCTGACGAAATCAGCCAAGCTATGCCCGCACCAAACACCACTAACAGCACCGAACCAACCAGCAGCGTCGATACCAAAAAGGTTAAAGCTTCCTTCGTCATTTTCGTTTTTTGCTTAAAGATACTTAATTCTGTTTCCCGAAATTCCCCGTTCACTTTTAAAAAATCATTCATAAAATTTGTGTACTTCCCTGTATTAAATACAGCCATAGCTTTCGCTGTCTGATTTTGCTGCAGTAAGCGAACAATGTCTTCATTACAAGCATCATAATATTGATTGAGTAGCTCTCGCATCCTTTGCAAACGGGTTCTCTGTTCTGGATCTTTAACTGTATTCTCTATATTATTCGCCGACTGACGAGCCAACTCTGCACCTGCTTGAAAATCCTTTAAAAACTGCTGATTTTTATTATTAATTAAATACCCGCGCAGCCCCCCTACCATTTGCTCCCCACCTAGCGATATATTACTTATTTCCTCGACTACCTGCTGTACCCTTTCCGTTTCTTGTAAAGTTTTAAACACCTGATTTGTAGTAGCAATAACTAATACGGGAAACCCTAAGTATATAGCGGCTGGTGCTAGATATCCGAACAGCATCTTGTTTCTAATGTTTAAGTGGTTTATTTTAGCAAACATATTTTTCTCCTTGATTTAAGCAAGTGCCTACACGAATTAGGTTCCTTTGTCAAATAGCGCTTGAAAAGCAGATTTGGTATAACTAACTTCTTTAGTCCTGGACGCATTTCAAGATAATCCTCTCAGGCTGAGTCCCGCTCGTTACCAGTCCCGATCTCTGCGTTGGATCGGGATTGCGAAGGAAATGAAGTATCAAGCCCGATGGTTCACTTGACTCATGAAACATATGGTTTGCGTAAGTCTTGTTCTTGATTCAAACCTCTTCATCAACAACTACTCCTCCTTTTGTGAGCAGTTTTTGCAAGTTCAGAATAGCCATCATTTTTTCTCCGTAAATAGCTGTCCCCCGTAGATATTCGCGGTTAGCAGAATGCAGTGCTGCCGGAACAGCCGCCATTTCCGACACATTTAAGTATATAATATCTAATATTTCGTCAACAACTATACCAGCGACCAAATCCGCCACTTCAACAACGATCGCCTTAGACAGATAATTTGCAGCCTCCGACATATTTAAAGACATATTTAAAACACTGCGAATATCAATTAGCGTCAAAATTTCTCCCCGTAAATTCATATTCCCCACTATGCGATCGGGAGTGCAAGGAACCGGAGTTACTTGGTTAATATCAGTAAATTCGCGCACTACATCCAAAGGAATACCAAAGTATTCACCATTCAAAACAAACACCGCCAGGGACATATTAATTGCAGCATCATTTTCCCCCTCGCCTCGCCGCCTCAAATTATTAGTCCGCGATTGAAAAATTGCTTTTTCTTCCGGGGTAGCCTGCGGGCGAAAAACGTGACGATTGCTCAAAATTTGAGGATTTTTGCCTAACAAGTTGGCATTTATTTGCCACTGTAAACTTTCCGTATCCGACTCACCTGCTGTTTGTTGATTACCTGCATTGCTTGGAGAAACAGGCCCGCTTTTCTCTGACTTTTCGGGAGAATATCGAATTAAGTGATCGAGATTTAGCAGCATGATAATATCGGCTTCGCAGCGGGCAAATCCAGCTACAAAATGATGAGAGGCTTCTGAATTGTCTCGCCCGTAAGATAACTGCGAAGTGATGGCATCTTCTGAGAGTTCCTTAACTTCGCGAACTTGATTGACAATTATGCCGACTTTCAATTCTTGCCACTCGATGACGATCGTACTATCTGTCACAGCATACTCCTGCCCAGCGTATCCAAAGCGCAGATTCAGATCCATCACGGGCAGAATTTCGCCCCGAAGGTCGATCGCCCCAACAATATCTTCAGGTGCTTCTGCAATTGCTGTCAACTCCGGCAGAAAGAAAATTTCCCGAACATAACAGGCTTCTATACCGCAGAGAAAACCGTTCTGTTCAAAGATAAGATACGGTTTAGTGTCCATATTTTAGTGTACAGTTTCTTTACTGTATAATCTTAACAACTTTTTTTTAACATCCACCAGCACTTGATTAGCTGTCATTTTCCCCTGTGAATCTATGGGAGTGTGTTGCGGTAGTGCTTTCAGGATTTCACAAGATGAATTGTACATTTTAATCGCTCTTTTTACTTGACCTTCTTTATTGTATATATTCCCTAGTTCTATATAAGCTGAAACAAAAGATGGACACATATAAATAGTCCTTTTTAATAAAACTTTTGCTGTTTCCAATTGCCCCTGTTCTTCAGCAATGTGAGCTTGTAAATAATCAGTAAATACTGAGCCAGGATCTACTTTTCTAGCTCGATTACAGTATTCTATTGCCTGAGAATAATTGCCGGCATTTGCCTGAACTTGAGCGATTAAAAAATAAGCATCAAAATTATGCCCCTGCAAGTCTATTGACTCTTGTGCCTTGTTGATTGCCTCAGCATAATCTTGATTTTTAAATAATTGTTTAGCCTCTAAAATTAGCATTTGAGGCGTTTTATTTTGAGTATTTTCTGCTATTATTTTTTGTGTAACTGACACGGCATTGTTCCCCAATCCGTCCTCCCGATAGCGAGAGCGCAGTATCTTCCCCAGCGGATTACTTATTGTTAATACGGGCGGCCTCTCTGGAAAATTGCTGTTAGTAACACTAGGTAGCCTCGTTTTTCCTGTTAGCAACTCCCCACTATCATCCCCCACAGTATCTGGTTTGGGGAATTCCCAAAATGCCGAGTTGGCTTCCCCTACCGTCGCAACCCTAGACTCTATTTGACAGCCTTCCTCCGCTACTGCATCCCGACGCTGATAAACCACCGACTCCGGAAAAATCTTGGGTTGAAACTCGTTCATAATTTGACCGTAAACTTCAGCGTGACCGGTCATTAAATATCCTCCAGGTCTCAGGGTATTGGAAAATTTTTTCAGTACCAGTGAAATATACTTATGTTCAAAATACACAAAAACGTTTCTACACAAAATTAAGTCTATGTTATAAATATTGTGGTAAATATTAGGAAACTCATCTGTGATTAAATTTACACAGCTAAAGGTTACACTTTGGCGCAATTCTTGATTAATTTGCCAATCATTTTGCCTCTGATGAAAATACTGCTTTTGTATCTGCGGTTCAACCAGGCGAAACGACCAATGACTGTAAACTCCCTGGGGCGCTTTTTTAATTACTTTTTCATTGATATCTGTACCTAAAATTAATATTTTCCATTGTTCCCAATCGGGAATCAACTGTTTTAAAACAATAGCTAAAGAATAAGGTTCTTCACCGGTGGAGCAGCCCGCACTCCAGATTCGCAGTGTCGGCTGCATTCCGAAGGTCTTGTGCAAGTTTCTTTTCTGCTCTATCAATTCAGGAAAAATTACTTTTTTCAACAGATCAAACTGTCCTTGATCTCGCATAAAATAACTTTCACTTATTGTTAAGAGCACTATTAATTCTGCCCATTCATATTTACTTTCAAAAGTTTTGGCGGTTAAAAGTTTATAATATTTTTCTGGTTCTGCGATGTTTTTTTCTCTCATTCTAGTCATAATTTTATGACACAAACCATCTCGCTCTTGGAACCTAATTCGCACACCAATTTCAGTAGTAATTAAGTTAATAAATAGCTGAATTATGGAATCATTCATGTCAACTCAGGTAGATTCATTTAATAATTTGGGAAATGGCAACTTTTACTGAGCTGGTGCTGAGTTTGTGCTGAGGATAGCCGATCGCCCGCGGCTCGTCCGTTCGCAAAGCCGAAGGGAGCCGAAGGGAAGCGCGTAGCTGAAGTATTGAGAATTGGGGAACTTGTAAGCTCGTGTAGTCGAAGAATTGGTAATTGGAAATTGGGGAATTTGGAATTAGAAATCGGGAATTTAGCCGATCGCATTAACAAGAACAGTGTCACAAAACATCATATCAGAAAGTTGCCAGCTACTTAAAGGAAAAAGGCAAAAGGTAAAAGACACAAGCCAGGAAAAAATTCTCCCTTCTGCCTTCTACCTTCTGCCTTCAAAGCCCTCAACCTCCAACTTTAAGCTGGATATATCCGCAAGCGGCGATTGGGTTCTTCCCCAAAACTGTGGGATTTCAGGTGATAGTGTTCCACAAGTTCGTGCTGCATTTTGCGGACGTTGGGAGAACGAGGCAGGAGTTCCACCGGCTGTCCCTTCGGAATGACAATTTGCTCGACTGCTAAGCGCGTTTCTTCCAAAGCTTCGAGCTCGTCAGAAGAACCGCTGCGGGCGAATAAGGCGAGGTCTGCCACTTCCGGGGTACCCGGGTCATCCATGTCCAACAGGCGCCGCAAAGCTCTCGCTACGTGGGGAATAGTGCCGGCCTTAATTGTGTGCAGGGGAACTTGGCGAGTTTTGGCCAAGTGCCTCAATTTCGACTGGTTCCGAACGTTCGATCGCAAAGCCAAAACCACGTCAGCGCTCTCAATATCCTTTGTCAGCAGTACCGGCAGGTTCAGGGTCGAAATCACCTGTTCGAGCTGGTGGCGAGCTATGCCGTAAGGATAAACGTGGAGGGGCAAATCTTCGCCGTTAGGGCCGACATTCTGGGAAAAACGTCCGGCATTAGGTACCGGCTCGACGGACAGGGATTCTTCGAGCAGTTGCTCGAAATACCGAGTCTCAGAAACCGGCGCGCTTTTAGCAGCGAAGTTCTCGCTGGGAGCGGGCATCGGCACCATTTTGCCAGCACTCCGCCACCCTGAGATCGGTGTGACGGGCCGCATTGCCGATACCGCAGCCGGGCCGCTGGAAGCTGCGATCCCCGGAAACCGGGCGGGGGGAGCGGGCGAGTCGCGCTCGATAATTACTTCTCCACTCTCGCTGACGCTTCTGATTTGCTGGTGCGGTTCGCGTCCCCGCAGCAAAGTGTCGATCGCCTCTGCAACTCGCTCGTGGATTACCCAGCGCTCGCGTTCGAGCATTTCGATGGCAATTTCAAAAGTTGGCGGTGCTTTGCGCTCCAAAACCGTCTTTTGAGAACCGCGCCGTCTTGCTTCGTCATCTCCCAGCGTCACCGCTTGGATGCCCCCAATTAAATCTGCCAGAGTCGGGTTTTTCATCAAGTTTTCGATCCGGTTCCCGTGGGCGGTACCGACCAACTGCACGCCCCTTTCGGCGATCGTCCGAGCCGCCAAAGCTTCGAGTTCCGTACCGATTTCGTCAATCACGATCACTTGCGGCATATGGTTTTCCACTGCTTCGATCATGACTTGGTGCTGGAGTTCGGGACGGGAAACTTGCATTCTGCGAGCTCTGCCGATCGCTGGGTGGGGAATATCTCCATCTCCGGCAATTTCGTTGGAGGTGTCGATGATTACCACCCGTTTTTCCAAGTCATCGGCGAGCACGCGGGCAATTTCCCGCAGGGCCGTGGTTTTGCCGACTCCGGGGCGGCCGAGCATCAAAATTGACTGACCGGTTTCCACTAAATCGCGGATAATGCCTATCGTCCCGAACACAGCGCGGCCCACCCTCAAAGTCAAGCCGATAATCTCGCCGCTGCGGTTGCGTATGGCGCTAATTCGGTGCAGGGTTTGCTCGATACCGGCTCGGTTGTCGCCACCGAAGTGGCCGACTCGCTCGATGCAATAGTTGAGGTGTGCCTTGGAAACCGGCGTTTGGGAAAGAGGTTCGGCCAAGGATGGAAAACGAGCTTCTGGTTGGCGGCCCAAATCCATGACAATCTCAATGAGATTGTTGCGCTGCGGGTGCTGCTCTAAGGGCTGCCGGATCTCATCTGGCACGATGTCTAATAATCTGTTGAGGTCGTCTGTAATCTGCATTCGCCTCGATGTGTTCGGTGACGTTTTCAACTTTTTAGTCAGTTGTCAGTTGTCAGTTGTCAGTTGCCAGTTGCCAGTTGTTTTTTACTTGTAACTAATGACTAATGACTAATGACTTCTGACTAATGACTAAATTTCTTTGAGCTGGGAAACTAGAGAACAAGCTAAACTCACGGCCTCCGAGAGAAGTTCTGGGACGGCTTCGAGCTGAGGTAGCCGAGATGTTTGAACTCCGGCTCCTGGCCGCGCCACTGCCACCGGAACGGCATAGGCTCGATCGGTCTGCATTGTTTCTAATTGTTCTAAAATTGGCGATAGCAAAACCCTGGCATAGCTGCCGTAAGCTACACCTGCAATGTATGGGACAGGGGGAACTGACAAATTTTTCCCGCCATCCTTCATCAGTCCGTCGGCTCTCAGTTTGCTGACAGTGTGAGCATTAGTGCCGCCTGCCAGTTGCACGTATCCCGGCAACTGGGCCGCCAAAACTTTTTGACCGAGTTTGACCGCGGCTCTGGTAGTTCCTGTTCCGATATCTCCGCTCATTGGCCTACCGTCGGTTTGCCAAATTAGGGGACAAGGAAGGGGGGAAATTATTTGATAGAGTGTCCGCAAATAATCAATCAAACCGTCTCCATCGGGGCAACTAATTGCTATTACCTTGAGTTGACCGACCCAGGGAGCTATACTCGACCAAAGTCGCGCAAAATCTGCCTCTCTGCCTACTTGCGTGTGGATTTCTAGGGCGTCGGCACCGGATTGCAAGATTAAAGGTGCGATCGCGGCGGGAGCAGACACGTAAGAACGAGTGTAAATCAGTTGGCTCGGACAAATCGGCAGACAGCGACCGCAGCCATAGCATTGCTGGTCTATCACCCCGGAAAAACCACTGCCAGCACTCTGAAAAACTATTGCTTCGGCTGGACATATTTTTTCGCAAGGCCGCCAGCAGTCCGCCGGACAATCGGCTGGGTTGAATTCGGCTTTGCGAAAATGCGGGTCTTCCCCATCGTTTAAACTCACCATCAGCAACGGCAACCCTTTGCCGCCAAACCTGCGGTTTTGAGTTCTTGCCTGTAATTCGCTGGCCACTTGTAGGGCTTCTTTCGCTGCAGCGACGGCGGCGGGATCTGCCGCGACATCGATACAGTCAGCGCCTGCTAAAGTGTAAGCCAAGGTGAGATTCCGTACAGCAGGCAGGTGTTGAAAGCTCGCCCCACAGATCAGCTTGAACCAATGGCCATCTTTTAATGAGTTTAGGGGATGATAATGTTCTGTCACCCTTATATGCTAATCCTTTGAGCTGAAAATTACTATGTGGAAATTTCTACTTAATTTTAAAATTTAGGCTGATACGAGCTGGAAACGCTACTGATAGCAGTAGCTCTGGTGCTGTTGGCCCTATATGTAGAGTTCGGAGGTAACTATTTTTGAGAAATCTAATTTTTTTGAGAGTGCCTAACGATGAGGCGATTTTCAACTTTGCCGATCGCCTTTAGTGACGGACAGACTCTCTATCCTATCATACTTGGGTCGATTTGGCAAGAAAAAAGTAAACTAGAGATTTTTTTGAAGTGACCGTGCAGTGGCAGTTGCCATAAAGTTCGATCGAGCATTGAAACCCATCGACCAACCGCAGATGAACATTCTCCTCCCTGACTCGAAGCTAAATTCATCTGGGTTAATCTGCGATTGGTCGAGCTATACTACTTGCTCAGCCGCTTGTAAACCGTAGCCAAAGCATGGCTATCCCCCACATTTCCCGGAAACAAAACAACTGGCAAATTGGGAAACAGAGGATGATCTGCATCGGTTTTCACCACCGAACAACCGGCAATAATTTGACCGATTTGCCTGACACTTTTCAGCGATAAACCTGTACTCAAAACATCATTAGAAGTAATGCCGCCCTTGCTAATTAAAAACCCGATATCTGCAGGCAGTCCCCGCACGATATCCATCAATAAAGCAGAAACCGCCTCTCCAAATTTTAACCGGACTTCGGTATTTTCAAATTCGAGTTCCTTGCGGCTGGTATAAATTACAGGCGTTTTGCCATCTGCATGAGCAGTGCGGACTTTTTCGAGAATTTCATCGAGCATTTGGGTGCGATACTCTGGTGAATCTTCTACCAACTGAGATACATCTATTTCAATGCTAACTATATTGGGTTCTTTTAACAAGCGTTCCAATTGTTCAGTAGTTTTCTTAACGTGGGAACCAACTATTACTGCACCGGGTTTGCCCTCCCTCACGTATTTTGCCATTTCCTCGGCTGCTACTGGCTGCGGGCCGAGGTCAGCTAAGGATGTTAAAATACTTGCTGCACTGCGGAATAAAAACTTTTTGCCTTGACTGACTGCATGGAGAATGTGTTTGGCAAATGTGTCTAAATCGCCTTGGCTTTGGCCGTCAACAACCGCACATTGGTTGTCTGTCATGTCCATCAGTCGATCTAAACTTCCGTAGCGAATGTCTCCGAGTAAAATGCGATCGACTGCATCAGCGGGGATGCGACCTTTGGTTTTTTCTTCTACATAGTCTGGCAGGTAACTGTGACTGTAGCCGAAGACTGAATCTTTGGCAAATTCCGTTTGATGTACTGGTGTCGGGACGCTATTAACTATTAGGTAGTGCACGCTGTGGCGGGTCATTCTCCCTCCTTCAAAAAAGGCGGGAATTAGAAAATGGGCGTCGAAGGGGCCAAGTTCTTCGGCGATCGCGTCGGTTTCGATGGGATAGTGGCCGCGCAGGGTAGAATCGGAACGGCTAACTATTAGGAAGTCTTCGATTTTTTCGCTGGCGATCGCCCTTTTTAGATTTTGGCACACTTCGCGGGTGACGGAGGCTGCTTTTTCGGGAGTTAGCGATCGAGTATTTGTCAGTATGAAGAAAATCGGGCACTTGTCCCGCAGCCCCAAACGCAGGGTGTCTTCGTCCCAACGTGTCAGCAGCAAGCAACTGTGCACGGTTTGAGAACCAGTCGGATCGTCGTCGAGAACTATAATCTTGGGTTTAACAGAAGACATACTGACCTGGTTGTTAACGTCACCTTTCTAAGATATCCTTAGCTGTTACGTAACAGGAAAAAATTTACAATAGTTATGATATTTTTTTCACAATTCTCATAACTTATAATTTGGAGAATGTGTTTGAGTTAGAGCGGTTCAGCAAGCTGCATATTGCTACTGGGTAAGAGGCGCACGCAGCCGTGTACGCTACTAAGTTTTGCCATTTTTAAAACTAGCATCGTTTCGCTCTTGCAACTTTTTCATTTCAGCTTGAACTCCGACGGCTACCTGCAAAGCTTCGTTGAGCAATCGTCCTTGTTCGCTGGCTCGATCGCTAATTTGCAGGGCATTCAAATTTTTTAAGTTATTGGTAAACAATTCGGAGTTAGTAGCGACAAATTTTTTGTTTTCCCTAAGAATTCTTTCAGTTTTCAAAGCTCGAACTAAATCGTCTCTGATTAGCTGCAAAGCTTGAATTACTTGTGCGCGATCGCCGATTTTGACTTTCGCATTGCCAGCATCTTCTATCTTGTCATTAATTTCAATCGCTTTGATTATACCATTATAGCGCTCCACATCATCAAAAAGATTGATTAAATGTTGGTTTTGCTGGCTGCACCGAATTTTCCAGGCATCCTCAAAGATTAAACCAACTATCGCAGCGAAGTGAAGGGCGAACCACAACAAATAAGCTCTAGGAAATATCGCAACCAGCAGCCAACAACTGATGAGAACCAAAACAATTAAACCGACTGTTTTCAAAGCTTCGCGGGCAAACTTAGTCGCTGTCGCCGGCCGGTATACGCGATCGGGCCCCGCGCCGGTGAGGTGCTTGAGCTCACCGAGAGTAATTTCTAATCCCTGAATGTCAGCTCGCATAAATCTTTACAAATATATGTTAATTATAAAGTTTTGTTGTAGAACAAGGGGCTCGTCTACAATAAACCTAACACTTTTTTCACCCAACCCTGCACTATGTCCGCACGTCCTATATACCTCGACAATCACGCCACAACCCCCGTAGATCCACGGGTACTTGATGCGATGATGCCGTATTTCACCGAACAGTTCGGCAACGCAGCCAGCATCAACCACGTCTACGGCTGGGAAGCAGAAGCAGCGGTAAAACAGTCACGACAAATCATAGCCGAAGCGATCAACGCCTCCCCAGAAGAAATTGTTTTTACCAGCGGCGCCAGCGAAGCAAATAACTTAGCGATTAAAGGCATCGCCGAAGCTTATTTCAGTAAAGGAAAGCACATTATCACAGTAAAAACCGAACACAATGCAATTCTCGACCCCTGTACCTATTTGCAAAAATTGGGGTTTGACATTACTGTTTTACCGGTGAAAAGCGACGGGCTGATTGATATAGGCGATTTGATCAAAGCGATTCGCGCCGAGACAATTTTAGTTTCAGTGATGACGGCTAACAACGAAATTGGCGTCATCCAGCCGATCGCAGAAATTGCTGCAATTTGTCGCGGAAATGACATTCTTTTCCACACAGATGCGGCACAGGCGATCGGCAAAATTCCCCTCGACGTAGAGGAGATGAATATCGATCTAATGTCCTTGACAGCCCACAAAATCTACGGGCCAAAAGGGATCGGTGCTCTCTACGTGCGCCGCAACAAACCGAGAGTGCAGCTAGCGCCGCAGATGCACGGAGGAGGCCACGAACGGGGAATGCGATCGGGCACTCTCTACCCACCGCAAATAGTTGGGTTTGCCAAAGCAGTAGAATTGGCAATTGCAGAAATGCCGTCTGAAACAGAACGAGTGGTTAATTTGCGGCAGCGTTTGTGGGAAAACTTGAGTGAATTGGGCGATGTTTTTCTCAACGGTCACGCTACTAAGAGATTGCCGGGGAATCTCAATATTAGTGTAGGGGGGGTTGACGGTCAAGCGTTGATGTTGGGTTTGCAACCGGCGGCGGCAGTTTCTTCGGGATCTGCTTGCACTTCCGCAAAAATATCGCCATCTCATGTTTTAGCAGCGATCGGGCGATCGGACAAATTAGCTTATGCTTCAATTCGGTTTGGTATTGGCCGGTTCAATACCGAAGCAGAAATAGATGCAGTCGCCGAACACGCGATCGCAACTATTCAATCTCTCCGACAAGCTCAAAAAGTAATGAGTTAGAAAGTAGTTTTGAGTTTTGAGTTTTAACTGGTTCCCAGGCTGAGCCTGGGAACCGAGATCCAGAGGCTCTGCCTCGTGTGGGTAGAAAAACAGGAGACATGGTTAATCGAGAGTTTGACGTACCTTCAAATAGCGACGAGTCAACCCGAAAAGAAATTACAACACGGACAGTGAGTGTTGCCTTGAAATTAAGTTACCATGATTTACGAAGTAGATAGGAACTAATTATGTCTAAAACTATTAACTTGCCAGGGTACATTATTGAGGGGGGCGGCACTTTTTTTGGTACACCTGGAGATGATGGTGCTCAATGGGGTAAAGTGACCACTCCTGCCGTTATTTACCTATTAGGAGGAAATAATCTTATAGGTGGTGGTCAAGCTGCCGCTGTAGGCGCTGTAACTACTACTATAACCATCTTTTGTGGCGAAGGAAATGATAGGATTAGCGGAAATGATGGAAACGTTGGCATTTTTTATGGAGGAAAAGGGAATGATATGTTAAGCGGATACGATAAAAATGACATTTTATATGGCGATTCAGATAATGATAGGCTGTTGGGATATCGGGGAAATGATACTCTTTTTGGTGGTAAGGGGGATGACTATAGTTTAGGAAGTGATGGTGATGATTTTCTTGTAGGTGGCAGGGGTCAAAATCTAGTTTATGGTGATGATCTAACGACTGCTGGTCTTAGGAGTGGTGGAAAAGATATCTTCGTTATTGAAAATTTTGGACAGCCAGGAAATTCTACCAATATTATGGATTTTGTCGATGGAGAAGATAAAGTTGGATTAGCCAATGGTTTATCGTTTGAGGAATTAAGTATAGCAGATAGAGGCAGTAACTTAGTAATTAGTTTGCGAAACAGCAGTGAACTGTTAGCTATTATTACAAAAACTGTACCTGGAAAAAGCCTTCTTACTGTGTCCAGTTTGAAAAAAGATGATTTTCTCTCTATCTAATTTACTCCGTAAATCTTCCAATATTCCGTACTTACTGTGCTAAATCTCCAGAAAAATACCAAGAAAGCAAGGGAGCATATCAATTTGGTAAATACTCTTGAAAACCCCCCTAGCCGACAGAACTGTTTCATTCTCCAGGTTAAATTTACATAACCACGCGCTCAAAGTCTTTACTTAGAACCAAACACCTCGCGCACCCGATAAATCGGTTTTCCCTGCGACTCGTGATAAGTCCGCATCATCACTTCCGCCAGCAAACCAAAACAAAATAACTGCACGCCAGTTAACAGCAAAACCACAGCCAAAATCAGCAAAGGACGATTCCCAATACTTTGACCAAAAGCCAATTTCAGAAAAGTCAAATAAATTCCTAAAACCGTTCCTAACGTCATAGAACTCAGTCCCAAAAGTCCAAAAACGTGCATCGGTCGAGTCAGGAACTTTTTCATAAAAGAAATAGTTAACAAATCCATCAACACGCGAAAAGTCCGCCAAATTCCGTACTTACTTTGACCGAAACGGCGGGCGTGGTGTCGCACAGGTAGTTCTGCAATTCTCGCCCCTTCAATAAACGCCAAAGCAGGCAAAAAGCGGTGCAATTCCCCGTACAGATTCAAGTCTGCTACCAACTCGGATTTATAAGCTTTCAAAGAACAGCCGTAGTCATGCAAAGTTACGCCTGTAACGCGACCAATTAACCAGTTAGCAATTTTAGAAGGAATCAACCGGCTAATAGTATTGTCTTGCCTATTTTTCCGCCAGCCGCTAACTAAATCGTAGCCTTCATTTAACTTTGACAACAATAGCGGAATATCAGCCGGGTCATTTTGCAAATCGCCGTCAAGGGTAACAATAGCACGGCCGCGAGCGCGATCGAAACCTGCCGACATGGCAGCAGTTTGCCCGTAATTGCGGCGCAAAATTACAGCACAAAGGTCATCGCGAGTGCTGGCTAACTGCTGCAGAAGTTCAGCAGAACCGTCCTTAGAACCGTCATCTACACAAATAATTTGATAGCTGAGTCCAGATGGTTGGATAGAAGAGGCGATCGCCTCAATCAAATGAGGCAAACTTTCCACCTCATTATACACCGGCACTACCACTGAAACGTCGAGAACAACCTCAGCGCCAGCCTGCTGTGCAGCCAATTTTTCCAAAAATAATGCAGCGTCCATTTATTTCTTCGATAACATCAGTAATCATTGGTCATTAGTCATTAGTCATTAGTCAACAGTCAACAGTCAACCGTCAACCGTCAACAACTAACTAGGTTGATAACTTGCCACAACTTTACCATATCCCCGCAATTGCTGGTAATAAGCTTGACTGACTAGATCGCCATCATCCGACAAAACATCGATACCGATACCGTTGCGACCTTGTGCTTTTCCAGAACTGTGAATGTAGCGATTATCTCCGAGATACAATCCTACGTGAGTTGCTTTTTCGGGCGTACCAAAAAATACTAAATTCCCCGGTTCTAAAGCACTAATACTAACAGGTTTAGTAAAAGCTTCCTGCTGATAAGCATCCCTCGGCAACCAGATGCCTGCAGCCACAAAAGCCGCTTGCATCAAGCCCGAACAATCATAATTCGGCCCGACTGTACCGCCCCAAAGATAATAATTGGATTGGTTCATCGCCTCACGAGCAAAAGTAATTACTCTTGGTAATTTTTCCTTGATTTCTGCCTCAGAAAGCACCAGAGGATGATACACTGTTTCTGTCGGATCGAGCAACTCAACATCTCGAATATCCAGCCATCCCGGATAATCATCTTCGCACAGCCGCACCATCACAGCCGTTGTATCCCCCTCAACAACCGAGTCTATGCCATTTCTCCCCTCCTTCATAAGCTGGGGGGGGTCAACTACTCGCAAATGTCGCCCCAGCGCTGCTTGAGTGGCCAATCGATCGCACTTTGGGGAATCGTAAATATTTATGTGCGATCGGGTTCGGTACTCCACAACATCAGATAATTGATAATTGGCCATTGCTAATTGCTCATTGTTTGCTGTTAATTGTTCGCATTTAACGATAGATTGCCATTAGCTGCTAGCCTTTAACCGTTAAGCGTCAGCCATTAACCATGACATTTTTTCACCAAGACGAACAATTAGAAACTCTCGGCAGTAGCATTATAGACTCCGCATTGTCAGAATTTACAGGATTAAGTGGCGATCGTACAGCCATTACCTGGATAGTCTACGATCCGCCGGTGCGAGTCAATACAGGCGGCGCCCTGAGTCCAGAAGAATTTTGGAAATATCAACCCCGAGGTTTTAGCGCTAGAGCTTCCGAACGAATTTATCCCGCCAGCATCGTCAAATTATTCTACCTCGTTGCCATCTGGGAATGGGCGCAAAAAGGCATGATTAAAACATCGCCAGAATTAGAACGCGCCGTCCGAGATATGATAGTTGATTCCAGCAACGACGCCACAAGTTTAGTAGTAGATGCCCTCACCGGCACCACCAGCGGCCCAGAATTATCACCCGCGCCCTTTGAAACTTGGAAACAGCAGCGAAACATCGTCAACCGTTACTTTCAATCATTGGATTGGCCAGAATTACAAAATATTAACGCCAATCAAAAAACCTGGTGTGACGGCCCCTACGGTCGCGAGCGAGCATTTCTGGGAGAATTAATGGAAAATAGAAATATGCTGACCACAAATGCAGCGGCGCGTTTGCTGCACAGTATAATCGGCGGCGTAGCTGTTTCTGCCCAAGCATCGCAAGAAATGATGGGTTTAATGAAACGCAGTTTAGACCCAGCAGAATTAGAGGCAGATCCAGAAAATCAAGTTACAGGTTTTTTAGGCGGGGGATTGCCAGAATCAGCAAAATTGTGGTCAAAAGCGGGACTGACAAGCCAAGTTCGTCACGATGCTGCTTATATTGAAATATCGGGCTTGCGGCCGTATTTGTTGGTTGTATTTACCGAGGGGAAAGAGAATAGCAAGAATGAAGAGATTTTGCCATTTATATCGCGGCAATTTGTCGAAGCGATGAAAGTGCTTAATTAAACTTTAACTTGTAAATTGACCCAACTTAAAATTTTTGTGGAGCCTGCTCTTATGCCAGCCGCCAATTAGGAGCTTAAAGATACAGCAGGGTGCAGGTTTATGGAGTACAGTGGCAGCAGTTTGTAAAACACGTTCGTAAGTGCTTGGGACTAAAGCGTACTCTATTCACCTCGACTCTACTGTATCATTTAAATAGTCGAGCTCTAAAAGAGGCCAAATATGGACATACAGCTTATCCCCCTACGTGCTGCCGTTTGTTCCGAACGCTCAACGACTCTAGATGTTTTAGTCAGAATTACGCCCCCAGCACCGGAAAAAACAATTGAGCGACCGCAGCTTAATTTAGGTTTAGTAATCGATCGCTCTGGTTCTATGGCCGGACAAAAAATTGAATACGCACGGCAAGCAGCTAGTTACGCAATCGAACAGTTGTTACCAAGCGATCGCGTTAGTATCACGATTTACGATGACCAGATAGAAACCCTAGTCCCTAGCACCCTTGCTACTCATAAATCCCACCTTTTGCAGGAAATTAAAAAAATTAGTGCCAGAAACAGTACGGCACTGCACGCCGGATGGGAACAAGGAGGAATTCAAGTTAGCCAACACCTCAATCCCGAACACTTAAATCGAGTCATTCTTTTATCAGATGGACTAGCCAATATCGGTGAAACAAATTCCGATGTAATTGCCTCCGATGTAAAAGGTTTAACCAAACGAGGCGTCAGCACTACCACAATGGGAATTGGTCAGGATTACAACGAAGACTTGCTAGAAGCAATGGCGCGGAGTGGGGATGGCAATTATTATTACATTCAATCTCCCGAACAATTGCCAAGTATCTTTCAACAAGAATTACTGGGCTTAATGGCGACAGTTGGCACAAATGTCACCTTGGGAATTGAGCCACAAGCTGGAGTAGAATTGGTTGAGGTACTCAATCAGCTAGATGTCACCCCAAATGGTCGGTTTCGCTTACCTAATTTAGTAATTAGTAATCCACTTGATGTAGTCGTGCGGCTGAAAGTGCCAGCGATGACAGAGGAAGTAGACTTATGTTATTTTCGCGTCAGTTGGAACGACCCCGAACAACCACAGGAGCAAAAAATCCGCGTTTCCTTGCGCTTACCCGTCGTCAGTGCTGCACAATTAGAGGAATTTCCCTTCAACTCTGAGGTACGACAGCAAGCGATTTTAATGATGACAGGACGCGCCAAACAAGAAGCCGTCAGACTGGTAGATGGAGGAGATTACGATCGCGCCAGCCAACTATTGCAGCAGACAAAGCAGCAGTTACTCAATAATCCCGATCTGCCGATGAGTGCGCCAGAAGCGGAAGCACTCGCCGACTTAGAAGAACAACTTCAGGAGCGGCAATACGTTAAATATCGTAAAATGTCCACTCAGCAAAGCTACAGCCGTAGTAGGACTCGCAGTAGCGGTCATGTCAGCCTTTTATACGCCTATCGCAAAGGCCCGATCTTGGGGAATATTACTGAAGATTTAGGAGTAGATGCGATCGTTAATTCCTGCGATCGCGACCTATCCAACTCTGGTGCCATATCCAGCGCAATTCACCAAGCTGCTGGACCAGAACTTCTAGAAGAATGTCGCCGTATAGGTAGTTGTGAGGAAGGGGAGGCGAAAATTACTCCTGGCTATAATTTGCCGACACCGTGGGTGATTCATGCAGTTTGTCCACCTTGGCGCGGTGGCTCTCATGGAGAGGAACAGGTCTTAGCACAATGTTACCACCGTTGTTTGGAATTAGCTTTACAGCATTCACTGCGGAGTATTGCTTTTCCAGCTATGGGAACGGGAGCAATGGGTTTTCCAGGCGAGCGTGCAGCAGCAATTGCTTTTGCACAAACCAGTCGCTTTCTTTCAAGATCTAGTGCGATCGGGTCTATTCTTTTTGTTTGTTTCGATTCAGATACTCATCGTTGCTTCCAAAATGAATTCTTGAAAATTTCTGGTTTGTAATGGTTTTAGTAACAAAACTAAGGTAAAACGATCTCGCTTTTAGAGCCCCGACTTCTTCGAGAAGTCGGGGCTCTAGGTCTTCTATTTTTTTAGCTGGGCTTATTTAGAACAACTTAGAACGGAGAGGGAGGGATTTGAACCCTCGAAGGATGTTAACACCCTTAACAGATTAGCAATCTGCCGCTTTTAG
>NZ_JAUBRM010000102.1:0-19114 GCF_036701905.1 Microcoleus sp. MON2_D5 | reverse complement strand
ATTAGCTCTGTGATTTGTCGAGCATTAATGTTAATTAACTGTCGACCGTATCGCGGTCAATCGACCGGACATGATATAATCCCAATACTTGAATCTGAAAAAGAGCGATCGCCCTTACATCCCAACTTGTCAAAAAGTGCGATCGCCCCTTCAACTTGCATCATTCAAACTAACTCCGACACTCTCAGCCGCCCTTCTACGGGTTCATACTCATCCTCTAAAAGCCAATACTGCGCCTCATCATAACTCTGACTAGAAAACACAACTTTATAACCCTCAGCCGGATCGTATATCCGACAATTTCCCTCAGCATCACTTAGTAATAAAAGCAGATAAGGCGGTGAAAGATTTGGATCGATCCATACCTCTGTAAACTCCCAGTTATTCTTCACTAGGTCGGCTTCGAGGCGTAACGTGGTATCGGTTTTCTGCATCAACTTTTATCTCTTCGTAATAAAGTAAAAGACGGCTACCATCCGGGTCAACTCTATAACCAATTGATTCAACAAAAAACATACCATAACGATCGTAGCCCCGAATCGTACCTGTAAATTCTCCATCTTCTATTATGGCTTGAGCTACCTGATTCATAGTAGCCTCATCGTTAAAAATATGAGCAGCACGTCCTTTATTAAGCAGTCTTCTCATTTGTGGCGTGTCTGGCAAGTGTTTAGCAATGTGCCTGCTGTCAAGGGTGATTTGGCGATTAATTCCACTCATTAATTAATTACTGAGCATACCAGTATGATTAATTAAATCATGCGATCGCCCTTACGTCCCAAATTGTCAAAAAGCGCGTAGGTGTAACCAGCCGCAGGCAATGGGCGCACCATCGCTATGTCTGTAGCAAATCCCCATCAGTCAAAAGTTGATACTAGAAAACATCGCTCTAAAAAATACTTGACAGTGAAAATCTAGCGGTGTAGTATATAAGTAGTGCATACAATTAAAAACATGAGACTAAAAAGTTGGGAGTCTCCTCGCAGCGAGGGTAGAAACTCCAAAGGTAAAGGCGGCTCAGCCAGGGCTCGGCAACTCAAAAAGCAACAGCAAACTCTGCGAAAACAGTTAAAAGCTCAACACGATCGACAAAACTACCAAAAAAACCACCAACAAAACCATCAAGGGAAGGAAACCGATAATTCCTTCCCTTCTTTTTTTGTATCTTTCCCCTGCTCAATCCCGCTGAATGTTCGGACAAATCGTGCGAGTAATGCTCGCCTGGGAGGGTTGCTCTTGCCAGCAGTTGAGAATGCCTTGCAACTCCCTCTTCAAAGTTTCTAAGGCTGCAATTTGCACGGAAATTTCCTCTACCTTAGCCGTGAGATGCTGCTTCGCTTCAGAGCAAGGCAACTCTCCCCGATCGCGAACTTGTAAAATATCCTTAATCTCCTGAAGGCTCAAACCCAGAGTCTGAGATCGTTTAATAAACGCCAACCTGTTAAATACCGTTTCGCCAAACAAGCGATAACCAGCGGGCGATCGCTTTACCGCAGGAGACAGCAAGCCCATCTCCTCATAGTAACGAACAGTTTTCACCGACAAACCACTACAGGCAGCTACAGAGCCAATTTTGTACAGTTTCTCGGCAACAGAAATATTCATACACCAAGCATCCAAGATCGAAAGACTTTCTTGCCCTATCTTTTAGTGCCTCAGATCCAGGGAGTCGATCGGCACATCGCCCAGTCACCATTGCCCGCTAATCTTAATAAGGAGGATTTTTTTTAGACACGTTAAGCACGGGCAACTGAGGTCTAGAAGACTGAGGAGGAAGATAGTATTCGGGAGCAGGTGCGGTTTGTTCGGCTGCAGAGCGGTAAAATTGCCACCAGCGGAGAGCCATCGCCACCCCAGCGGTGCCAAGCCCAAAAGCCAATAAAGAGCCACTCGCACCGATGCTGCCGATGGCTGCATCGACAACGCCCACTGTCACAACAAAGCTGGTAATTGGTTCTCTACGGTAAGCTGACCTCAAAAGTCGCGTCCACGAAGCATTCATTTGGTTTTACTCTGTTCTATATTTATTTACAAGCTCTAAAACTTAGAGTTGGCGGAACGATCGGGATTTCTAGCTCAAAGACTAGCTTCACCTCAATTAATCTTCTCGCCTGTGGGGAATTGTACGGGAGCGAGGCAAAATTGCCAAGCTAGTCAAATCAAAATTCCACCCCATATACACCTCCAAAAGCCAGCTATTGCATTCGGGAACAGATCTCTCTCGACAGAGAAGTCGCTCGGCTTGTTTGTAATTAATATTTTAATCAATTCCCGAATTTGTCGCGGTCAGCAGAAGTCACACCCGCTGCCGTTCGAGTCAAGACAAAGTGTAAGGCTGACCGCGCCATTGCTAAAATTAGTTGAGACCTAACCAGGACAGCAAGCCCTGGCCTGTGACATACTCGATAATTAAAGTTAGAGAAAAACCGATCATCGCGGCTCGACCGTTAAGGCGTTCCGCGTAGCTGTTGAAGCCAAACTTTGGCTGTTCCAGTTTGGGAGTGACGGTGGGTTGTAGTTGTGTCATTGCTGTGGGTACCTGGCGATCGACGCTATTCAAATGTGAAATCCAATGTTAGTTACAAATCTTAAACATTGCTACTTCTATTATAAAGAGGGTTAACCGCCGTCAACCGTCCCCGAAGAGAAAAAACTGCCGCCAACTAATGCCAATTAATTATACCCGCTCAAAATATGACTAATCAGTTAGATAACGATAAGCTTCCTGTCGCCGTACAGCGAGTTGCCTTTGCGCTTCGTACAACAGGCTGGGTTTGCTTCTGGGTACAGTTAGTGCTAGGGGTGGTAGCGGCGATCATTTTGCTCTTTGCCATCCCCTTCGCCATCCCCAGGGCTACCGCCGCTGCGGGTTCAAACAGTGCCGGCACCGGCGGGGGCGTATTTTTTGCCATTTGCGGGCTAGCCGTACTCGCTTACAGCGTATATCGCTCTTTCCGCTTCACCCGCTTGTCGAGACAACTGCGATCGCCCGCTAACGCTGTCCGTCCCAAAAAAGCAGACACCATCAAAGAAGTGCGGCTGGCACTTTGGAGCAACTTATCGGGAATGGTGCTGACGCTGATCGGCGCAGAAGCCATCAGCGGCACGCTTTTAGCCAAATCTCTAGCTCAGCCGCAAGCCTTGTTCGGTGCCGCAGTTGATGTAGGCCGATTTATTCAGCCGCTAGATATATTTGTGGTACTCGCCAATACTCACGCCACTGTTGCCCATTTTGTCGGGATTTTCGGGGCTCTTTTTTTGCTCGATCGCATCCACAAGCAATAGACAATCAATAAGTGGGAATTGCACCTCTCCCACTCTCCCACTCCCTCACTATCTCACTCTCCCTCACTCTCCCACTCTCCCCCAACCGACATCCGGAATCACTGCCAACGTGTCGAAGAACGTACTCAGATACCTTCTACGAAGACAAAATGAATATCATGGCACTGAAACCAGAGGCTTATTTTGGGGTGACAGATCACCCAACTATTGAAATTTCTCAAGAAAGTTTTCGTTCTGTCCTGGGTCAAATAGAAGCTGAACTCCTGTGTAGCGACACCTATAGCCACGCTCTAGCTAGCTTGCAAACAATGTTGGGCGAAGCAGCTTCCGCTGCCGAAATTTTAATTAGAGCAGTTAGCAGAGAAGCCGTCAAGCTCGCATTTGACCGATTTCCCAAACAAAACAAAATTGAACCGCAAGTAGCCCAAGAGAGTTTTACTGCTTTAAGTCCCGCCATTGAGACGGTGACAGAAATTAAAGAATTGGAGCCACCAGTAGCTGTTCCTGTCTTCTATTGGCGCAGCGCTAGTGTGGAAGCCCCCCCCCAAATCGAGTCCGACACAGAAAATTCCGATCGAGACACTAACACTTCCGAAGACAGCAAACAGGCGGCCCAAGACGACATTAAAGTCGAGTCGGCTCCACCTGCAACTGTCACCGTCCCCGGAAAATCCTTCCCAGGGTTCGGTTTTCCCAAGAAGCCGAAAAAACTCACCAAGGAAGAAGAAGCAGCTTTAGCCGTTCAACAGCGACAAGAGTGCCTGCGGGAGTTGGGTAGAGAATTGCGTAAGGGACGGCAAATTCGCTCCCTATCCCTGCAGCAACTCCACAGTCAAACTCTCGTGCCGCTGCATCACATCGAATCGATCGAAAATGGGGAAATCGACAAACTGCCCCAAGATATTTACGTTAGAGGTTTTATCCGCAGACTCGGCGACGCCTTGGGACTAGACGGCAGCGCTATGGCGAATGCTTTGCCCAAACCCGCTCCGAGTCCAATTCCCAGTATGAATGTGTCTGTTTCTGATTCCGACTCAAGCGAAGGCTTTCAAATGCGTCCGGTGCATTTGTACATCGGCTACACCGCTTTGATGGCTGGGGCTGTAGGGGGTTTGGGTTGGCTGTCGCAGCAACCCGTGGTGCCAGGAGCACAGGCAGTACCTCCAACGCAGGTGACACCGCCAGCCTCAGTTGCACCGGCTCAGAAGACCCCAGAAAAAGCACCTCAACCGGGCTTGAAGAAGTCTAGCAACGGGGCATTGATGATGGGGGCTGACATGGCGCCGCCGGAGGTGATTTTTGGTTAGTGTGTGTCGGGCGAGCGATCGTCCGACAACTCTCTTGGCGCAGGTGAACTCGCAAACCCGGTTTCCGAGTTCACCTACATACGGATACTTGCTTGAAGAAATGAGTCCTGGAGAGCAATCACGGTTGAGATTTTAGTTCAATCCCCGATTTTCATCCATCTGTGGAGTCAATTCTAAAATCTTTAATCTAAAAATCTAAAATCTAAAATCTAAAATCTAAAATCGCCGGGCCGTGTACCCAAAGTGATTTTTCTACTGCATCAGGAAACCCGATATGTGCGATAAACTATCTATTTGACCACTCCTCAAAGAGGTTTCCGATAAGATGAGTTCCCCAGCCACCGCTGCTTTCTCCGATCTCGATCCCCTATCGACTCACTCGCCAACAGTCACGAGTTTGGCCGCACCAGACAGTGCTTTGGTAACGGCGGCTCAACTGCCACAAAAATCTTGGACAATAGAAGATAGTGAGAAACTCTACCGCATTCAAGGTTGGGGCGAACCGTATTTTTCGATCAATGCAGCCGGTCACGTTACAGTTTCTCCCAAGGGCGATCGCGGCGGTTCCCTCGACTTGTGCGAACTGGTAGAATCCCTGAAACAGCGAAATTTGGCTTTGCCCCTGCTGATTCGATTTTCTGATATTTTGGAAGACCGGATCGAGCGCTTAAATTCGTGTTTTGCCAGAGCGATCGCTCGGTACAATTACAAAAATGTCTATCGCGGTGTCTTTCCAGTTAAATGCAACCAGCACCGACAATTAATTGAAGATTTGGTGCGTTTCGGTCAACCCCATCACTTCGGGCTCGAAGCCGGCTCCAAACCGGAATTAATGATAGCTTTGGCGACCTTAAAAAACCCAGGCGCTTTGTTAATTTGTAATGGTTACAAAGACCGCGAATACATCGAAACTGCTATTTTGGCGCAGCGGCTAGGGCAAACTTCCGTAATTGTACTGGAGCAAATAGAGGAAGTAGAACTCGCAATTGTCGCGAGCAAAGCATTAGGAATTAAACCGATTTTGGGAGTGCGAGCAAAACTCACTACCAAAGGCGTTGGCCGCTGGGGAGGTTCCACGGGCGATCGGGCAAAATTTGGCTTGACAATTCCTGAAATTATCCGTGCAGTCGGCGAACTAGAAAAAGCTGGAATGCTCGATTGTTTGCAGTTATTGCACTTCCACATCGGCTCTCAAATTTCCTCAATTAGTGTCATCAAAGATGCCATTCGAGAAGCCAGCCACATTTATGTAGAATTAGCTAAGTTGGGAGCTAATATGAACTACTTGGACGTAGGCGGTGGACTCGGCGTTGACTACGACGGGTCTAAAACAAACTTCCACGCTTCCAAAAACTACAATATGCAAAACTACGCTAACGACGTAGTAGCGGGAGTGAAAGATGCCTGCGACGAGCGCAAAATCCCGGTTCCAATTATCATTAGCGAAAGCGGGCGGGCGATCGCTTCTCACCAATCAGTGTTAGTTTTTGACGTACTCGGTACTAGCGATGTCCCCAGAGAAGTACCAGAACCAGTAGATGAAAACGCGCACCAAATTCCGCGCAATCTCTACGAAATTTACCAATCTATCAGTCCCGAAAATTACCAAGAAGTTTATCACGATGCTATCCAATTCAAGGAAGAAGCAGTCAGTTTATTTAACTTAGGCTATTTGGGAATGGCGGAACGGGCGAAAACCGAACAGTTGTACTGGGCTTGCTGCGATAAAATACAGGCGATCGCGCGGCAAAAACAATATGTATCGGAGGATTTGGAAGACCTAGAAAAGGTGATGGCGTCCATTTATTACATCAACTTATCTGTTTTCCAGTCAGTACCAGACAGTTGGGCAATTAACCAATTGTTCCCTATTATGCCAATTAACCGACTCGAAGAAGAACCAACTCAGCGCGGTATTTTAGCCGATATCACCTGCGACAGCGACGGCAAAATCGACCAATTTATTGATTTGCGAGATGTGAAGTCGGTTTTGGAACTGCATACTCTCAAACCTGGAGAACCTTACTATTTGGCGCTATTTTTGGGAGGTGCTTATCAAGAAATTATGGGCAACCTTCACAACTTATTCGGCGATGCTAATGCAGTTCACATTCAGCTAACACCTTCTGGCTATCATATCGAACACGTTGTGAAAGGAGACACTATGAAAGAAGTCCTCAGCTACGTACAGTACGATTCAGAAAATTTGGTTGAAAGCATCCGCCGTCAGACAGAAGCAGCTTTGCAGCAAAATAAAATTACTCTTTCCGAGGCCCAACTTTTGCTGCAAAATTACGAGCGGAGTCTCAGCCAATATACTTATCTTCAGTCTTAAAATGTAGGGTGGAACCTAAGCACATTACCAGAATTAAAAGCTGAGATCATCAATGTAAAAGTAGGGTGCGCCTAGCGCACCTTACCTTGAGCAATTACCAATTATTCAGGACGGAGAATTTCTGCGATCGCCCGCCGCTCCTCTCCGTCTTGAGTCGGTAAAACTTGGCGAGCGTCAGTAATCAGCCAATCGAGAGCCGCCGCTTGCAAATCGATCGCAGCCCCGGTTTTATCAACGCAGTAGCGCCCGAACACCAGTTTGTCAACCAACCGCACCTCCGGGCCCAAACGGGAATACTCAAAAATCACGCTGTTTTCCACAGTGGCGCCACTGCAAAGCCAACAATTTGGGCCGATCATTGTCGGGCCGATAATTGTTGCTCCATCCTCAATGATCGTCATCCCGCCAATGTAAACAGGCCCAGTAATATCAACCTTATCCCAGTCAACAGCTACATTCAAACCAGCGTAAATGCCGGGGCGTACTTCAATTCCCGGAATCGAAACATTTTTAACTTGTCCCAGGAGCACGCTCTGAATTGCCCGCCAATAGTCAGGAACTTTGCCGATATCCACCCACTCAAAGTCCATGCTAATCCCGTAAAAAGGCGCGCCTGCTGCTACTAGCGCGGGGAATAACTGCGAACCGATATCGTATTCCTCGCCCGAGGGGATGTAATCGAATATTTCCGGTTCAAAAATATAAATACCAGTGTTAATGTCGGTACTCAGAGCTTCCTCTACAGAAGGTTTTTCTTGGAAAGCTTTTATTTTGCCAGACTCGTCTGTTACCACCACTCCGTAACTGGGAACCTCCTCGCGGGGAACCGATTTCATAACAATAGTAGCGATCGCCCCTTTTTCGCGGTGCCACTTCACAGCAGCAGTCAAGTCCAAGTCAATCAAAGCGTCGCCGCACAGCACCACAAAAGTATCGTCAAAAAACGGCGAGAAGTCCTGAATTCGTTTCATGCCACCAGCCGAACCGAGAGCCTCTCCAATCATTTCTCCATCCTCAATCCGCCCTTCAAAAGAATAGGCAATTTGTACCCCAAACTTTTGACCGTCGCGGAAGTAGTTTTCAATCACGTCTGCCAGGTGGGAAACATTGACCATAATTTGGTCAAATCCGTGCTGGCGGAGCAATTCGACCAAAAACTCCATCACTGGCTTTTGCAGGATGGGAATCATCGGTTTGGGTATTGTCTGAGTAATGGGACGGACGCGAGTGCCTTTACCGGCCGCCAGAATCATCGCTTTCATTATTAACTTCCTCAACCCTCTGTTAATTGATATAAACTCAACAATTAGATGCTAGCGGTTGCGATCGTTGAATCGATCGAGCACAGCAAAATCCTGACCTGTTTATAGGCGACATCGTACCAGGCTATCAATCATTTATTCCGAATTTACCTGGATTTAAGAAACCAGGTATCGGGAATCAGCAAGAACTTCACACTCCCGCTCTCGGCATTCGGGACTCAGCAACAGAATGCCATAGAGCGAGATTCTGTCTGGAATCTTAACCGACGCAGTGGCATAGTTATTAGTTTCCCCCGAGAACCTAATACCGTGCAAGCTCAAAGCGCGCGGATTTTGAGGTCTTGGTAAAACTCCTCTTGAAGCAACTCTACTTTAGACTGAGCCGATAGCAGCAACAAGGCCCAAAAAATACCCACGCGGTCATGATTTGGCAAGTGAACTTCCTCAGTCGATACCGGGGGTTCTGGGTTGACAGGAGAGTGCAAATCGTTATGGTGCCAGAGCTCTAGCAATGTGTCCAAGTCCAGCCAACCCTCGTCAATTTCCGGGCCCCGCTGAGCCAGAAACCGTTCGAGTTCACTAGCAGTTTCTACGAGATTTTCTTGGTGAGCTAGCTCAAAGATAGCCTGGGCCGCTTGCGATCGCATTTTTGAGGTAGGGCGACGCCTGGGGGTAACAGTCTGCTCCATTGCTGCTTTCATTAGCTGCAACTGCTCAATCAGTTCTGGGAGAGTCACCGGGCGCTTTTGCGGTAGTTGAGCTACACCGCGACGGCGCAATTGCCGCTCTAAATGCTGCGGCAAGTGTCGCCCGCCTGAGTGCTCTGCGTCTTCTAGCGTCGCCTCCTCGGCCGAGTCGGGATTAGGGGGGGGTTCGGAGAGGACGATACTTTCTGCTTTGAGCAACACCAGCATTGAAGCGTACAAAAACGCTTGGCCGGAGTGGGACAAATCGGAGAAATCCTTACTCTGATCCGCATCGCAGGCGTTCGTAAGCTTGCTCAGACATCGATCGAACACTTCAATTACCTTAACGTCCCAAGGATCAATTTCTCCCCGTTCGGCTAGGTCAATTAAAATTGCGATCCCCTCGGAAATCGTTTCTAAGCCATCTTGGTCTCGGGAAACGGCCATTCAATTTTAGATTTTAGATTTTAGATTTTAGATTTTCCCTCTGAGAAAACGAGAGAGCATATCAAGTTAATTGGCGGTTATTTCAGCAGTTGTGCCCTCAATGGCTGCTATTTCTAAACTTATCGGTTCTGCACTTTCTAACAAAGGTTGTTTGGCTTCTACTTCTGCTTTATAGCGTTCAAGATTTTGTTCTAATTCCTGAATCCGCTGCTCTTTTTCGCGAACTTGGCGGAGCTGTTGGCGCGACGCGAGGGTTCGCTGCATTCTCGACCACAGACTGAACAGCCACGCTAGTGTTGCCCCTAATCCGGTCGCTACAATTAGTTCTACGCACAGCGGAGCTTTAACTTGGACGCCTTGGATAACTTGAATCGCGACTGGCTGTGTATTTTCGATACTGAAAAATACTAGAGCCAAGCAAATCAGAAAGATGAAGAAGAAATTTAGCGCTCGCATTTTCTCTGTTCCTAATTCTCAATTCAGGTTAAGCAAATACTTGACCATTTGTCAACTGGTTTTTGGCAGATACTCCTAGTTTTTTTGATAAGCTCAAATCTGGTCAATTAACCATAATATCCGGGGAGGGGCGGGTTTATTGGAACTGTGAGAGTTGATTGAAGAGATTGGTTAACCCGCCCCAGCAGGACATATCCTCTTTAGGTTTGACCGATGTTTTGGGGTTTCTTGGCGATTAAGAGTGCTGGCAATATTTGATATTTCAAAGCAATGCCCGCAGCCACAAATAAGGCAATAATCAGCGCCCCAATTCCTACGGGACTGGGAATCCAGAATATCGCCTCCAAATAGTTAACTTCTCCGGGTTTGAGCTTCCAAACTAACTGTTTTCCTTGCTGATAGGTTTCGGGAACCAGCGCACCGGCGACAGTTTCAATACTTTTTGCGCCCCAAGGGGTGTTCAAGCTAAAGTCTAGCTCCAAAAGTCCCCCCGGACTCAGCAGCAGACTGCCATTAGAAGAAAGCAGTGAAAGAGAGCGCAAATCCAATTCCAAACTCAACCGATTTCGCAGCACCAATAACAAATTATTCTGCTTGACACTAAGGTGAGATTCAAACTTCGGCAAATCTGTTTCTAGCGGACTTGCGGTCCGATATTTTGTGGTTGGTGCGATGGGATTGTAAAATTGGTTGAACTTGTCTTGCAACTCGGCTCCATTATTGAAAGGAATCCTCACTAGAACTTCTGTGGGGGAAAGCCGTTTAGTTTTTCCGTCCAGCAACCTCACCCGGCTTTCTACGCTTTTCAACCATTCTGCAACAGTTTCGCTGCTGAAGCTCGTCAACCTTTCCCCCAGTTTAATGTGCTGCACGATTTCGCCACGAGTTTGACTCTCAAAGTTAACCCCGACATCGTACTGAACGCATCCAGTCACTAGAGTTAAAAGGCAAAAAACCAAAGGTAAAAGAAAGAAAAAGTGCTTTTTCTTCTTCCGAGTTCCATCCTTGACATTTTGCTCTTTCATTGTACCTTTTTCCCTGTTTTTCCCTATTTGCATGAATTAGCAAAGCGTTGAATTTGCGGCAGTATTTATGTGTTTTTATTTCCACGTCTGGACTTGCGAACCGCATACCATAAACGCGGTTTATGGGCTAGCGAAGGGCAGTTTCACAGATGCTTTGTGGCCGAAACCGGGTTTTTTTGATGTGAGTGCTAAGATTTTTCTAGCAACAGTATCAGCGTCACCTGGAATTAACCGCACTGAACTTATTGCCTCGAAGCTACACCCAACTGTTGAAACAGCATACTCGGCAAATAGGCTGCACCGCCTACCCATTCGGCTTCGCTACTCAAATCTGCCAAATTTTTAAACGCTTCAAAAATGCTGCCTGCCACCATTGTATTCTTGACGCGACCCACAATTTTGCCTTTTTCTACTTTATAGCCTAAGTCCAAATTGACAGAAAATTCGCCAGCTAACTGATTGGACTGACCGGCACCTAAAACCTGCTCTACTATTAGACCTTCGTCCATGCTAGCAATCAAGTCTTGAGTGGCGGTATTTCCGGGGGAAATGCAAAAGTTAGTCAAATCAGGGCCTGGGCGAGACAATCCGCCACGAAAACCGTTGCCGGTTGATTGTACACCGGCGCGAGCTGCCCACCTGCGATCCCAATAAAATCCGGTGACAGTACCTTTGTCTATCAAGATTTTGCGGGTGGTGGGTGTACCTTCGTCGTCAAAGGGACAAGCAGAAGGGCCTAAAGTGGGGTCTTCAAAAAAGGTAAAGCGTTCGTCAAATAAGGTTTCGCCGATTTTGTCCGCTAGGGGAGAGGCTTTTTGAACTACTGCTTGACCTGAAAGGATGGTATCAAAGAGGCCGCCGAGGGTGCTAGCGGCGGCTCTGGGGGTAAATAATACTGGGTAGGAACCGCTGGTGATGGTGGCTGAATGTTCGGCGAGGCGGTATTTTTCGAGGAGTGATTCGAGGATGGTGTTGGTGTCCAGGGGACGATCGCGCGCAACGTCGTAACTGTATGCTTGCATAAAGTCTTCTCCCTTGACCAAATTTCCCGCGATCGAGCCGCTGACTATTTGGCTGCTTCTTTCGGCATACAGGTCTTGCGTGGTGGCAATTTTCACTTTGCCGCTGCGGACGTGAAAGCCGACATCTACCATAATATCGGGATTGTAGGCGTGAACTTGTTCGATCAGGTTTTTGCCGTTTTCGACTAATTCTTGAGTTGTGGGGGGAGTGTAGGTGGTTTCCGGGCCTTTTAGGTGGAAGTTGGAGGCGAGTTCAAATTCTGCGGGGTCGCCGATTTCGGCTGTTTGAATCGCTGCATCTACTAAATCGTCTATCCGCGTTAAATCTGTAGAACTAGCAAAACCGATTTTGCCTTGGTAAATCAGCCGGAGTGCTACGCCTTGCAGTGCTTTGGTTTGTAGGGATTTGAGGCGATTGTTTTCAAATTCGATGGGGGTGTCTTGACTCGACAGGTAGTATACCTCAGCCGCATCGGCGCGCTGAGAGGCCAATTTCAAAATCTGGTCTACGGTTGAATCGCTCACAATAATCGCCTTTCTGGTTTTGTCTTTTTTTTATTTTAGCAATTATCGCTATTCAACATCTGACTCCTGCCTCATGCTCGATAATTAATCCGTGTATCCGTGTCAAAATCAGTGTCGTTCCTTACTTCTTCCTTCTCCTATAATTGTAATTCACACTGTTTAAAAACATAGTTAACGGCTGCAAACAGTCGCTCTAAGTCCTGAATTGTATAGAAAAATTTATTTTGAGTAAACATTTCTAATGTGAGCTTGCCAAACTGCCAAATTGCCCCATTAGAAACAATACCAAAGATAGTTTGTTCTGGTTCATTGTTAAGTCGCTGCACGGCGATCATTTCTGCCCAACACTGTCCCCATTCTTCATCAAATGCGCTCTCTTTCTTGGCTTCAACTAATATGAAATAGGGCTTGTCAAAAACTACTGTGCCGAGGGGGGAGCGCTTCGCCAATATATAATCTGGAATTCCTGACAGATTCTCATTATAGACTAAGGTTTGGTGACTCCAGAGGAGAAAATTACTGCGATAATTTTTCCAAACTTCTTTTAATACAGGATAAATTATATTTTCACAAATGGCGATTTCCGAGTTGTCAAATACTCCGTCATTAAAAATCAATTCTAATTCATTCCGAAAAACCTCGCTGACTGCAAATTCTGTTTCGACAATGAAATTATCCCGTCGGTAATTAATTTGGAATTCTTTGGCGACCGCGCTGATACTTTTATAATTGCTAAAAGGCATTGCTTAACTTCTCTCAGTAGGGGTGAGGTGCGCCGAGGCGCACCCTAGAGATAGAGTTGGTGCGAATGAAAAAATGATTAATAACTAATAAATAATCCGCCTAAAATTAGCCCGATCGCAATTAACGCCACCCAGATAAACCTATTATCTTTCGTATTAACCTGACTCAAATCTACAGGCTCTGGTACGACAGGCTTGGGTTTAGCGTACTTGATATCAGCGTTTGGATTAGCTTGAAAACTGATTGATTGATTTTCATCTAAAGCTGCCAAATCAGGGATTTTCACCATCCATTCAGGAGGGATAGTGAGTTTGGGAGCTTCGAGAATGAACAGCAAGCGCTTTGCTTGCTGGCGAGTTTCTTGGCGGGGATGGCGGGTGAGCGCACGGCAAAGCTCGATCGCCCTTTCTGTATTGCCAGAGGCTTCGTAGGCTGTCACTAACCACATCTGCACCTCACCGCCCAACCGGGAATTTCGATCGACTAAACCGGTAGCTGTTTCTAAACTCTGCACAGCTTGAGCATACCGGCCACTCTCAAAAGCTACTTGCCCAGCTTGGTACTCAGTTTGAACAATTTCTAACTTTTCTGGAGTCACGAGCACCCACCCAATTCACAAATATTAATTCCCAAATTCCCCAAACGCTAGAATTCGCTGTTGTGTTGCGACATACCCGACTCGTTGTCGCGTTTGGAACCCAGCAAATCTAAATGGTCTACTTTAATTACCGGCTTCGAGCGATTTGAACCGGTATTGCGGTCTTGCCAGCGATCGAACTTCAAAGAGCCTGTTACGCCAATTAGAGAGCCTTTGCGAACGTAGTCAGCCGCAATCTGCGCTGTTTTGCCCCAGATTTCCAGATTGAACCAGTCTGGTTGATCGCTGTTCTTGGTTCTGCGATTCACTGCCAGCGTCAAACTACACTTAACTGTACCCGACTCAAAATACTTAACGTCCGGGTCGCCGCCGACGCGGCCTACTAAAGTCACAACATTAAGACTCATAAACTTTTTTGGGAATGTGGTCGATCGGTGATGTAGTTAAACAGTCCACACGCGCATTAGCCTCCAAACTGAACTTGGAACAACGCTTGTGAGGCTTCATCCTGATTGTACACCCAGTTAGGAGAACATATTGATGGTGGATGATTGGCAAGTCTGCGCTCAACCTGAGCTCGACAATGTACATTTCTGACTAGACTCAGGATGAAAAACGTAATAGAATCCACCTCGGTTACACTTTTGTAACAACATTATTGCACACAATAGTATTTTAGTTTTTGGGGGGGGTACGAATCAGTGGGTCTTCTCAATCGATTTTCGTTATCTAGAGATATGGGTATCGACCTCGGTACTGCTAACACGCTCGTTTATGTATCGGGCAAAGGTATTGTTCTGCAGGAACCTTCTGTAGTGGCGATCGACCAAGACTTAAAAATACCGCTGGCTGTTGGAGAAGAAGCCAAAAAAATGCTCGGGCGCACGCCAGGGAATGTCATAGCACTGCGCCCGCTTCGCGACGGGGTAATTGCAGACTTCGATACGGCGGAACTGATGCTCAAAACTTTTATCCGCAGGGTTCACGAAGGCCGAAGCTTAGTTTCGCCGCGGATAATTATTGGCATCCCCAGCGGTGTCACCGGAGTAGAGAGGCGTGCTGTCATTGAGGCGGCGACTCAGGCCGGTGCTAGAGAAGTACGGTTAATTGATGAACCCATCGCTGCGGCGATCGGGGCTGGACTGCCTGTGGCTGAGGCGACTGGCAATATGATTATAGATATAGGCGGAGGTACGACGGAAGTTGCGGTTTTGAGTTTGCAAGGGACGGTGATCAGTGAGTCTGTGCGGGTAGCCGGCGACGAACTCAATGAGGCGATCGTCCAATACATGAAAAAAGTTCACAATTTGGTCATCGGCGAACGCACTGCTGAAGAAATTAAAATTCAGGTTGGTTCTGCATATCCAACTCCAGAGGATGACGACGTAATGATGGAAGTGCGGGGCTTGCACTTACTGTCTGGTTTGCCGCGAACTGTTACTATCAAAGGCCCAGAAATTCGCGAAAGTATGTCGGAACCGCTTTCAGTAATTGTGGAAGCTGTCAAGCGTACTTTGGAACGCACCCCCCCGGAATTAGCAGCAGATATTATTGACAGGGGAATTATGCTGGCTGGTGGTGGCGCGCTGATGAAAGGTTTAGATACTCTGATCAGTCACGAAACAGGAATTGTCACTCACGTGGCAGCCGATCCGCTGTGCTGCGTGGTTTTGGGAACTGGTAGGGTATTGGAAAACAAACAGTTGGAACGGGTTTTCAGCGGGCAGTCGTCGCGTAATATGTAGTTAACAAATTTGGGATTGTGGATTTAGAAATACGGCTGCAATCTCAAATCTAAAATCCTGACTTAACAATTTTAGATTAGTGAAATTATGCTAAAAAATACATTCCGAAAGTGGTGGGATCTGCGGCTGCAAATTGCTCTTCTAGGTTTAGCTGTAACTGCCGCTTGGGGAGTTCGGCAAACACAAGGTGCGGCAGTATTTGAAGTTTACAATTGGGTGACTCGTCCGTTTCACGCCAACGGCTCTGGGCAAGAGGAACTCATCTCGGCGCGCACTCAAGAATTGCAAGCGCAGCTATTAGAATTAGAAAATCAAAATCAGAAGCTAAAAGAGCTTTTAGGTTACGTTTCGGGTAAGAAACCTCAAGGAATTGTAGCTCCTATTGTCGGTCGCAGCGCGGACCACTGGTGGCAGCAAGTAACCTTGGGGCGCGGCAGTAACGATGGCATCAAAACAGATTTTACTGTGATGGGCCCTGGCGGTTTGGTAGGCCGGGTTGTCAGCGTTACTCCTAATACTAGCTTGGTGCTGTTAGTCAGCGACGCTACGAGTCAATTGGGTGTGGGAATTACCCGCAGTCGCCACATGGGTTTTATGCGCGGGAAAGGCGGAAATAAGGCTGTGATGGAGTTTTTTGAGAATGTTCCCAATGTCAAGCCTGGGGATGTGGTTTCAACTTCTTCTTACAGTCAGTTGTTCCCTCCTGGTTTGCCGGTGGGAAAAGTGGTTTCGGTGGATATGAATAAAACTCCGGCTCCAGAAGCTGTTGTTGAGTTCTCTGCACCAATGAATGCTCTGGAGTGGGCGGTGGTTTACCCCCACTCTAAGCAAGCCGAACCACAGGATTCGCCGAGTCAATCTTCAGCAGCATCTGAGGGAGCACAGCAACAATGAAAGCTTTATCTCGGATGTCTTCGCGATTGCGCCAATTTCTCAACTTCGCAGTTACATTTCTATCTGTGATGCTGTGCATACTGATATTGCCGACTCGGATGCCGGGAATGGAATTGCTGGGAATTGGACCGAACTGGCTGTTAATTTGGTTGGTAGCTTGGAGTATTAAGCGGAAACGTACAGTTTGGGGAGCTGCTAGCATGGGCTTGGTTTTGGGGTTTCTTCAAGATGCGATGACGGCTCCTCATCCCACCCATGCTGTCAGTCTAGTTGTTGTAGGAGTCTTAACAGTTGTTTTGCAAAAAACCTGGTCGATTCCGGTAGATATTGTTGAGAGAGATCCGATCCCGATGGCGCTAATTGTGTTTGGGATGGCGGTGGTAGCGGAAACGGTGATGGGGCTGCAATTTTTTACTATGGGCGATCGGGCTTTACTGGAAATTTGGAGCTATCACCAGCGAGTGGCTTTGTGTTCTGCTATTCTTAGCAGTCTTTGGGCTCCGGTGATTTATTTTCCGCTCAATCGCTTGTGGGAAATGACCAGGAATGTAGAAAAGCCTTAGTCAGCCATTAGTCATCAGTCATTAGTCCTTAGTCATTAGTCCTTAGTCCTTAGTCAACAGTTAACAGTCAACAGTTAACTGTTAACTAATTACTGTTAACTGTAGTCATTCTACTATTACTTGTTGGCCGGAACCTAATAAGTGATTAACGGCAATAATCAAGTTGCTGAGAATGAAATTAGGCTGGTGCTTTTGGAGTTGATAGCGGCTGCGAATTCCGCAGGTAACGGCAATTGTAGGTATTCCCAATGCTTTTCCTGCGAGGATGTCTGCTTCTGTATCTCCGATCATCCAAGCCGAACCCAGCGATGACTCAAATTCTTCTGCAACTTCAGCCAACAATTCAGTTTTTAAGGCTGTATAGTTGTGATAGGCGGCATCCGCCATCTGAGTTCCGCGAATGCTGGTAAACAGTCTGGCTAAACCGTAATTTTGTAACAGTTGAACGGCTTGATTTCTCGGCCGCAGGGTGACTAAAATCAGCCGCACGCCGCGGGAGTGCAGAAGTCCGATCGCCCATTGCACTCCCGGCTGGATGCGATCTAAGTGCAACAAGTCTGGCTGATTGACAATCCGACTCACGCATCCGAGAAAAACGTGAATTTCTTCTCCCGACAAGCCGGAACTTTTGGCTATTTCAGCATCGGGCACTCGGTTTTGTTTCATTTGCCAAAACTGCTGTTTGCTGAGTAGTTGAAGGTTGAGGTTGATTCCCCGATCGAGATAAGCTGCTTGAGTATCGGCTAATCCTTGTTGATATGTGGCATAGTAGCGATCGGACACATCGACTATGGGCCCGTCTAAATCGCAAAATACCGTCATCCGGGGGGATGAGTCAGTCTCTGATGGTAGCTTGTACTGAAGGTTTTCGGAGTCTTGGGCGACAGCATTTAACATAAAACGTTAAGTAAATCAAGGGAGCTATACATTTCTTGACTTTAGCAAAAAATGTATAAGTTATAATACATAAATTTTAATGATTTTATTAAAAAAACCTATTAGATTTTTGAGAATGGGGTTCAATAAAGGCGATCGAGCAAGCCTGCGCGTCGATAAAATTCAGGGAAAAAGTGATTTTTGTGGCTGTTGATATGTGCTTTAGCCATTAAAGTTTAGAATTAAGTTTTTAGTCTTTTGTAATTTACCCATGCTCAAACAAAGCGATTTTGTTAGGAATTCGGACACTAATCGAGTAGAGGTGCTGTCCGAAGCACTGCCTTACATTCAACACTTTGCCGGTCGCACCATAGTGGTCAAATATGGCGGTGCGGCGATGAAAGATAGCAATCTCAAAGACAAAGTGGTTCGGGATATTGTGCTGCTAGCTTGCGTGGGGATGCGTCCGGTTGTGGTTCACGGCGGCGGCCCGGAAATTAATATTTGGCTGGAAAAATTAGGAATTGAGCCACAATTTAAGGATGGTTTGCGGGTGACTGATGCGGCGACAATGGAAGTTGTGGAAATGGTTTTGGTGGGGAAAGTAAATAAGGAAATTGTTTCGTTAATCAACCAAGCTGGCGGCAAAGCAGTGGGATTGTGTGGCAAGGATGCCAATCTGATTCAAGCTCGTCCAGATGGCCGGGAAGGAATTGGGTTTGTGGGTGAAGTCAGCGGCGTGAAAATCCAGATTTTGGAGTCTTTGGTGAACAGCGGATATATTCCGGTGGTGTCGAGCGTGGCGGCGGATGAAAAAGGTCAATCTTACAACATTAATGCTGACACGGTGGCTGGAGAAATTGCGGCTGGTTTGGGAGCGGAAAAGTTGATTTTGATGACTGATACGGCGGGAATTTTGGAGGATTATCACAAGCCAGAGAGTCTGATTGCTAAGTTAGATATTCAGGAAGCGAGACAGTTGGTTGAGTCGGGAGTTGTGTCTGGGGGGATGATTCCGAAAGTTAATTGTTGTGTGCGGAGTTTGGCCCAGGGTGTGAATGGTGCTCACATTATTGACGGTAGAATTCCTCATGCTTTGCTGCAAGAAATATTTACAGATGCGGGGATTGGGTCGATGATTGTGGCTTCTGAGTTTAGCAGCGCGAATTTAAGGCCTAAGTAAGGTATAAATCCTAGTGTGGGGAGGGCGGGTGCGTGAAAGGGGTAAACTGGCTGCGATCGCGTAGATCCTAACTCAACCTGCCCCTCTGGGAGGGTGACAAAGAGGTCTATGAAATAGACTGGATAAGGGTTGCAGCCCGCATACCTTGTTGATAAAAGCGG
>NZ_JAUBRM010000101.1:0-19594 GCF_036701905.1 Microcoleus sp. MON2_D5 | reverse complement strand
GCCTATCTTTTTTTACCACACATTGGCTCAATCCTCACCACCTCTGGGTTTCAGGCTGGTTGTTACCCCCCCAGGGTGCAAACAGGTATCGAGTGATTGAGCCAATGATTCGAGCGCGATCGCTCTTAGGAGATCGCTCAACTAAGGTGTATAAACAATCTTGGGACAGAAGTGCATTCCGCATCCGCCTGTCATAGTCATAGTCCAGCAATCCCACACCACAGATTCCCCAGTCACTACCAGGATGCTGATGGAAATAATCATCGAGATAGAGTGCTTGGTGCGATTTATGAAATCCACCCACCCCAATATGCACAATTCCATTAGTAATTTGACGGCGATCGTACTTGGGTATGGGAACGTTTCCAGGTAAACGAGACAGGGATGCTTCATTGAGCTTGATTGTTGAGGCTGTGCTGGGATTGCTGTTCATTTATTTACTAACGGTTAGGTGGTGACGACGAGTTTTGGAAACGGCTTCACCCTGTAAGTCAAATAGATGGCAAAGATCGCCGTTAATGTGAACAGGAACAACATCGTGCAACTGGCTGGAATTATCTCCGTCTGTTTGCACGACTAGCGTGTCGCCACCCGCAATCTTGACATAGAGGTAGGTTTGTCCGCCCAGCCGTTCCACAACTAATACTTCGCCATTCACTGTTGCGCTATTGCGATCGAGTCGTAGGTGTTCGGGGCGAATTCCCAACGTGGCTCTATCCCCAACCAACAGCTTTCCAGGCTTCACTGGAATAGTCACACTGGCATCACCAGGAAGTTTGACAGTTGTACCAGAGTCATTGACGGCTGTCACTGTAACCGAGACAAAGTTCATCTTAGGTGAACCAATAAATCCGGCGACGAATAGATTCCGGGGATGGTGGTAGAGATCCAAAGGCGAACCCACTTGTTCTACAATGCCGCCCTGCAACACTACAATCTTGTTGGCAAGTGTCATTGCCTCAACCTGATCGTGTGTCACATAAATCATGGTGGCTTGCAGCCTGTCATGTAAGCTGGCAAGTTCGATCCGCATCTGCACGCGCAAGGAGGCATCCAGGTTTGACAGTGGTTCGTCAAACAAAAACACTTTGGGATTGCGAACCAGGGCCCGACCAATTGCTACTCGTTGGCGCTGTCCTCCGGATAACTCTTTGGGCTTGCGGTTTAACAGTGGTTCCAGTTGGAGGACATGAGCGACTTCACGCGCCCTTTCATGACGCTTGGCTTTTGGAACACCTGCAAGGCGGAGGCTAAACGCCATATTCTCTGCTACGGTCATGTGAGGATACAAGGCGTAGGTTTGAAATACCATTGCTAACCCGCGTTTATCTGGAGGTACATCATTCACGACCTCTCCATCAATCATCAACTTGCCGGAGGTAATTTCCTCTAGTCCGGCAATCATGCGTAACAAGGTTGATTTTCCACAACCGGATGGACCAACGAATACAACAAATTCGCGAGCGCCAACATCAAGATCGACGCCTTTAATGATCTCTGTATCGGCATATGTTTTGCGAATATCTCTTAAAGCAACTGTGGACATGAAAGACTCCTATTAATGCATTAAAAATCAAATGATTATTTCACCGCACCAAAGGTAAGACCGCGTACTAATTGCCGTTGACTGAACCAACCGAAGATTAAAATGGGTGCGATCGCCAGAGTTGATGCTGCCGAAAGTTTTGCCCAAAACAATCCTTGAGGACTGGAAAATGAGGCAATAAATGCGGTTAAAGGAGCGGCATTAGCCGTTGTCAGATTGAGGCTCCAAAACGCTTCATTCCAGGACAAAATGATTGAAAGCAATGCGGTGGAAGCAATTCCGGGCAATGCCAGTGGCAGCAACACATGAATGAGTTCTTGCTGCGTGTTTGCCCCATCCATGCGATCGGCTTCTAGGATATCTTTGGGTACCTCTTTGAAAAAGCTGTAAATCATCCAGACAACAATTGGCAAATTGATCAGGGTGTAAATAATAATCAAACCGATGCGGGTATCCAGCAAACCAGCGTTGCGACACAAGATGTAGATCGGCACTAGCACACCAACGGGTGGCAGCATTCTAGTGGACAGCATCCACAGCAAGGTACTCTTAGTACGTTTGGTTGGGAAGAAAGACATGGCATAAGCGGCAGGTACGGCAAGCAGCAGTGCGAGTATTGTCGCTCCGAGTGAAACCACTACACTGTTGAGGGCATAGTTGAAATAGTTTGCCCGATCTTGTATCGCTACATAATTTTCTAATGTCGGCTGGAAAAATAACTGAGGGGGAGTTGCAACCGCCGCCACCTCTGTTTTGAAACTGGTGAGAAACATCCAGAAAATTGGGAAAAACAAGCTGCAAGCGACAAACCAGCCGAGCAAGGTAAAAAGCAAGCGGCGAGAAGTTTTTTGTGCCATTGTTAGGTATCCAAATTACGAGCAACACTACGCATCAGAAAAATTGCCGCGATGTTGGCAAGAATTACCGCGATTAATCCACCCGCTGAAGCACCGCCGACATCAAATTCCAGCAATGCTCTCAGGAAGATGTAATAGGCAAGGTTAGTGGTTGCCACTCCGGGTCCGCCACCTGTGGTAACAAAGATTTCTGCAAAGATAGTCAAAAAGAAAATCGTCTCGATCATGGCGACCACGGCAATGGCGCGGCTCAGATGCGGTAGCATGACGAAACGGAATAAGGCTAGAGCATTTGCTCCATCCATCCGGGCTGCTTCTAGCTGGTCATGATCTAACGACTGAATTGCCGTCAGCAAAATCAGCAGGGCAAAGGGAAGCCACTCCCACGAAACAATGATAATGATTGCAAGCAGTGGAAAATCTGCAAACCAATCGATCGCCCCCAAACCCAAACCTCTTGTGAATTGAGCAAACAGCCCATTCACTGGATGCATCAGCATATTTTTCCAGACTAGGGCGCTGACTGTGGGCATGACGAAAAACGGAGAAATCGCCAGTACCCGTGCAATCCCCTGACCATAAAAGTCTTGGTCAAACAGAATTGCCAGAAGTGTGCCTAGACCAATCGTGATCGCCAGAACGGACACGACCAGAATTATTGTGATGCCGATCGAAGTCCATAAAGCTGGATCACTCAAGATGAACGTGAAATTTTCAATTCCGATGAATTTGCGTGCGCCTGGATTGAGCAGGTTATACCGCTGAAAGGAAAACCATACCGTCATCACCAGAGGCACAATCATCCACAGCAGCAAGGCAATGACGGAAGGCGCAACCAGGGGTAATGTTGATGCCTGTCGCTTACTTCGTTGGTGGGCGGGGGGCGTTTCGTGGTGATGTTTTACAGCTACTGAAGAAGACATAGCTTAATAGAATGAATTTTGGATTTTAGATTGTGAAAGTTTTATGGGTGAGCATTTGCGTGTTTTGCCTTCCCCGTCAGATTTAGATCCCCCTAAATCCCCCTAAAAAAGGGGCACTTTGACGCTCATTCTCCCCCCTTTTTTAGGGGGGCTGGGGGGGAGCGAAAGGTTTGAAAACACGCCCTAGCCCCTCTTTTCACTCGATGTAACCCGTGTGTTTCATAAACCGTTCAGTTGAATTCTGCGATTGTTGCAACGCCCGATCGACTGAAAGGCGATTCGTCAGCGCTGCTGCCATCGTTTGCCCAACTGAAGAACCGATCGCCTGAAATTCTGGAATATCCACATATTGAATGCCCTTGTAAGGGGTTGGATTTGCTGCTGGGCGGCTAATATCGGCAGATTGGATCGACCTGAGTACGATCGAAGCAAACGGTGCAGCTTTTTGATAGTTGCGATTGTTATAGGTGGAAGTCCGCGTACCTGGTGGTACACCAACCCAGCCATTTTGGTCAGCCACCAATTGGATGTATTCCTTTGAGGTTGCCCAGGCAACGAACCTTTGAGCAGCTTCGGGGGATTTTGAGGTTTTTGGAACCGCTAGTGCCCAGGCCCAGAGCCAATTCGAGCCGTTGGGATATTTTTCTATTGGCGCACGGGCAAAGCCAACTTTGTCATAAACTTGGGATTCTTTTGGATTGGATAACAGTCCTGCAGCAACGGTTGCATCTACCCACATCCCACACTTACCCGTCGAGAATAGCGCTAGATTCTCATTAAATCCATTGGAACTGGCACCCGGTGGGCCATATTTGTTGAGCAAATCGACATAGAAGGCGATCGCTTCTTTCCAGGCTGGAGTATTTATAGTGGGTTGCCACTTCATGTCAAACCACTGTCCGCCAAACGTGTTGACCAATGTGGACAAAAATCCCATGTTTTCGCCCCAACCGGGTTTTCCACGCAGACAAACACCGTAGACTCCATTGGCTGGATCGTGAACCTTACTCGCCCATTGTGTTAGTTGGGGATAGGTTGGCTGTTCGGGAACCGTAATCCCTGCTTTTTTAAACAAGTCTTTTCGGTAATACAGCATGGAACTTTCCCCATAGAACGGCACAGCATAGAGTTTGCCGTTGTTGGAAAGACCTTCTCTGATGGGTTTTATCAGGTCATTTACGTCGTAGCTGGCGGGTAGATCTAATGGTTTTAACCAATCTCGTCTCGCCCAAATCGGCGTTTCATAAGACCCGATTGTCAGGACATCAAATTGCCCGCCCTGGCTAGCAACGTCTGTGGTGGTGCGTTGGCGCAACACGTTTTCTTCTAGGACAACCCACCTCAGTTGAATGTCTGGGTTAGCTTGTTCAAACTTGCTTGAAAGCCCTTGCATGACGACCATATCGCCATTATTGACAGTGGCGATCGTCACTCTGGTTTTCCCTGCTGCTTGGGAACCTGTCCCACAACCATGCAGCAGTTGCACAAGCACGACTCCAACGAGGAATGCAACCAGCAATTTAGCGAAGCGGGGGATACGCATCGCATAACTCCTTTGATATTAAAAAAATCAGATGACTAAATTGTTGAGTTTATGCCTAATATTGAGCGATTTCTCAATAATTGAATTATATTAGGTAACCTTAAATACTGAACGCTTAAAGAGTATTTGCAACATATATTCACAAGGGGTTAAAGATATGACAGCTAGAGCAAGCTATGACTTTGCTGGTAAAACGATTCTGATTACGGGCGGTGCTGGTGATATTGGTCGGGCTACTGCACAGCGTTTTGCCGCAGATGGTGCAGGTGTAGTAATTCTAGACTTAAACGAAGCGAAGATGGCAGAGGTTGCTCACGAATTGGAAGCCTATAAAATTCCAGTTGCTACCTTTCGCTGCAATGTCACCGATCCTGATGACGTTGCTCAAGCCTTTTCTGGTGCTGTAGAGCAATTTGGGCGGATCGATTATGTTTTCAACAATGCAGGTTATCAAGGAGTGTTTGCCAAAACCGACGAGTATCCCGAGGAGGATTTTCAAAAGGTCATTGACATCAATGTTGTCGGAGTTTTTCACGTCCTCAAAGCGGCGGCACAACACCTACGCTTTGAGGGTGGAGGAGCGATCGTCAATATGGCAAGCCATGCAGGAGTGGCTGGTCCTCCAAATATGCTCGCCTACTCAGCCTCGAAGTTTGCCGTAATTGGGATAACTCAGACAGCAGCGAAAGACTTGGCTGCCTACCACATTCGGGTGAATGCCGTCTCGCCTGCGCTGATTGGTCCGGGCGTGATGTGGACGCGGCAGACAGAATTGCAGGCGGGTGTAGGGTCACAGTACTTTGATGCCGATCCTAAAGTAGTAGAGCAGCAAATGATTAATTCAGTACCGATGCGGCGTTTGGGGAGCCTTGAAGAAGTTGCTAACGGTGTGGCATTTCTCATGAGCGAGGAGGCAAGCTACATTACGGGGTTTAACTTGAATCTGACTGGCGGACTATAGGGAAAAGGGTAAGTTGTTGTGCATCTAAGTTAAATATTTAACTAATCGATTTAAGGGAAAAGGAACAGGGTGAAAGGTAAAAGGGAAAACCTTTCCCCCTTCGCCTTTAACATTTTTCCCATGAGTGCATATTGCTTTCTTAAATGTGTGCCAGCTTATTACTAAGTTAGCAATGTTGTCAGCCTCCAGGAGTGCTGCAATGTTTTGCGGTCTTGGAGTTTTTTAAGACCACTTTCATTAACGTAGAATGTAATAATGTATAGAAAGCGAGTTGAGCAAAAAATGCCTCTTTGAGCAGATACTCAATTATAGAGATCTACTCCTTAGGGGGATGCGTACCTTCCTATAGGTAGAACATGAAAGAAGCCTTCTTAGAGCGGCGCGATACCAGCAAAGCTGGCTTGCCCCTTCGGACTCGTAAGTTAGACCAGGCAGCTCGTGCTGCTTGGCTCTACTACATTGCTGGGAACACACAGGAAGAGATTGCGGCAAAGCTGAACGTGTCCCGGCAGCCTGCACATCTGTACAGTAGAAAAAACAAAACCCGCTTTGTGGGCAGGCTTTAACTATGGACACAACTGGACTCGAACCAGTGACCCCTACGATGTCAACGTAGTGCTCTAACCAACTGAGCTATGCGTCCTCACGAATTCCTAATGTAGCAGAACACTCGATCGCCTGTCAAGCATAAATATAAGATTTTTAAGCAGGCACTCTTGAAATCGCCCCTAATGCCCAATCCCCCGCCAAATCTTCACAGTTCGATCGCCCGCACCGCTAGCCAAACTCCCCCCATCAGGACTAAACGCCACCGACAAAACCTCCCCCCTGTGGCCCGTCAGAATTTCCAGCAAACCCCCCGTACCCGCCTCCCACAAATAAATCGTGCCATCCCGACTCCCCGTCGCCAAAACCCGACCATCGGGACTCAACGCCAGACACAAAACATCCCCAGAATTGTCCCTCATACTCCGCAACAGCGTCCCTCGCCCTTGTGCATCCACCCGCCACAGCTTCGCCGTACCATCCCGACTCCCCGTCGCCAAAATCACTCCTTCTCCTACTTCCCCCCTTACCAAGGGGGGGCTGGGGGGGGTCTGACCGGCAGGGGAGACAGAGGAAGTCAATCCCTCTCCTACTCCCCCCCTTGGTAAGGGGGGGCTGGGGGGGGTCGCAAAAACGATCGCCCGCACCCAATCCCCGTGCTCGGCCAGAGTACAAATCGATCGACCCTTTTGCCAATCCCACAACTGCACAGTCTTGTCTCGGCTGCCGCTAGCCAAAAACTCCCCGCCAGCACTAAAAGCCACCGCCTCCACCCCGCCAGCGTGACCAGTCAAAGCCGACATCCGCCTTCCCTTATTCAAATTCCACAACTGCACAGTTTTGTCCCGACTGCCGCTAGCCAAAACCTGACCATCCCGACTAAACGCCACAGCAGAAACCCTGTCAGAATGACCAGCCAAAGCGTACCACCACTTACCCTTATTCAAATCCCAAATATGAATCATTTTGTCCCGGCCGCCACTAGCCAAACTCGCGCCATCAGGACTAAACGCTACACAAGTCACCCAGTCAGAATGACCCGTGAGAGTGTACCACCGCTTACCCGCGTCCAACTTCCACATCTCAATCGTCTTGTCCTCACTGCCGCTAGCTAAAATCGCGCCATCAGGACTGAAAACTACCGACGTGACAGCATTAGAATGCCCTACCAGAGTATGAACACACCTCCAAGTAGGCGCGCGTGCGGGTACAACCCGCTGCATGGGCGGCACAGGTATGATTGTGCCTGCAAGCGTTGGCGGCACTGCATTCTGCACCGCCGGCGTCCTCGGCTGCTGGGAAATAGCAGGGGCCGCCGGAGTCGGAACCTGTGCCGCCGACTGCTGCGGCTGCAAATCTTTCAATACCTCAGCTACAGATTTGTAGCGCCGACTGAGACTCGATTCGATCATTTTGTCGAGGATGCGACTTAATTTCGGATCCATTGGAACCTTCAAAAAGTCTCGCCAAACCCAAACATCTTGATTAATATCAAACAAATCAAAAGGAGATATTTGAGTTAGCAAATAAATGCAAGTTACTCCCAAACTGTACAAATCGCTGGCATAAACCGCTTGACCTCTAATTTGTTCGGGCGCCACAAATTCGGGAGAACCGATGACTGTACCGGTTTCTCTCAAACCCTCCACAACTTTTGCAGCGCCAAAATCAACTAAAACTAATTCCCCGGTTAATGCTGGGTAAGTATAAATGATGGGAGTTTTAGAAATGCGGCGCCGGATAATGTTGGGGGGTTTAATATCTCGGTGAATTACACTGCGATCGTGCACGAACTGCAATACCGGCAATAAATCCTTCAGCAGACTGAGAATCTGACTTTCGCTGAAAGGCCCAGTCCGCGCCAACTCTTTCTGTAAATTCTGACCTTCTATAAATTCCTGTACCAAATACTGATAGCGTTCCTGCTGAAAGTGCGCCAGCAGTTCGGGAATTTGCGGGTGTTTCCCCAATTCGTCCAGCCGCACCGCTTCTCGGTTGAATAATTCTGCTGCTTTTTCGCTGCTGCTGGTACCTTGGGATAGCGGGAAAAACTGTTTAATTGCACAGCGCGGTTTTGAGGGTTTGTCTTCGTCTACTGCTAAAAAAGTGCGACCGAAACCGCCGCGCCCCAGGGGTTTGATGGCGCGGTAACGCTCTCTCAGCAACAGTTTGGAGCCGCAATTCAGGCAGAATTGGGTACGATCGGCATTTTGCGGGTTGTGACAAGCGGGGTTTAGGCAGTAACTCATAACTGAACCGAGAAGGAATCAGCAGCACATCTCTATGATACTGATGCCAAAGGACGATCGACTCTCGCGTTACAATTATAGTCCTGGACGCACGGGCGACCAGAAACCGCGTTTTTAACCAAAATATTTGCTTCAAACTTTCAATCTCGGTTCAAAAACCCGCTTTCTTTGTTCGGGTGCCTAAGTTCTAAATTAGAAATTAAAGGACTGAAGTCCTTACTACAAACTGGTTAGTAGTCATGACTTTAGTCCTCATAATTTAAGATGTCGCTTTCACTTCCAGAGCATACTCTTTAAACCTTTCCAAGTCAGCCATAAGAGTCGATTCAACTACTCGCGCTAGAAATGAATTGTCCATCAATTTTGCCAGCCAGCCGGGAACTCCATAAGCTACCGTCAGTTTGACAATGCTGCTGTTTTTGCGATTGTAAAATCTGATTGCACCCCGATTTGGCAAACCGTCTACGGATTCCCACTGAATTATCTGATTCGGCACTACTTTGAGAATCCGAGAAAGCCAGCTAAATTCTAACCCGCCAGTTGCGAGCTTCCAGCGCGACAATTCCGGGTTGTCTTCGAGAATGCGAACTGATTCGATCCACTTCATCCAGCGCGGCATTTGCTCTAAGTCTGACCAGAGTTGCCACGCTAATTCGATGGGAATTGCTACTTCTACTTGGACGCTGTGTTCTAACCAATCAGTCATGCGATTTTAGATTTTAGATTTTAGATTTTAGATTGAAGAATTGTTTCTTTCTGGTTTTTCTTTTTAGCAGGCTCTGCCTGGTAACGCAGATGCTTTGGCTCTGCTTCGTGTTTTCTGTCTAAATACTTGAGGCGGAGCCTCCTGATAGGCATTCCCAGGCAGAGCCTGGGAACGAGAGAAAACGAGAGAAAACGAGAGACGACTAATGACTAATGACTGTAAGCTTCGAGAATTGCCTTAGCCGCTTGATGGCCTGAAAGTGTCGCTCCTTCCATGCTATCAATGTAGTCTTGCTGAGTGTAACTTCCTGCTAGAAAGAAATTGGCGATCGGAGTTTTTTGAGCAGGGCGAAAAACATCCATTCCCGGTGCTTCGCGATACAAAGATTGAGCGAGCTTAACTACACTGTACCAAGTCATGTTTAATTCCCGCGCTGACGGGAATAAATCCTGAACTTGCTTAAGTACGTGTTGGGCGATCGCCTCATTGCTTTGTTTAATAAACGGATCTCCCGGTGTCAGCACCAACTGCAGCAGCGAACCTTGTCCTTCTTGATAATAATCTTTGGGACTTGTCAGCGCCAAATCTGCAAAACAAGAAAAATCTGCATCTGCTGAATATAGCAAATTATCGATTCCTACAGCGTGGCTCAACTGTTTGCGCTTGGCTTCGTCTTCCAGTTCCGTTACCCAACCGTCGAACCGCAATTGTACTGTAGCCACCGGCACCGCATCTAATTTATAAATGTTGTCAAATTCTGACCATTTGCGCCAAGCTGGGGGCAATATTTTCTGAATTCCGGGCACGTCGCAGGCGAAAACGTAAGCGTCTGCGGTAATATTTTCTTCTGTTTCGCCGTTAGCTACTACCAAGCCTGTTACGCGGGTTTCTTCGCCTTCTTCAAACTGAATTTCTCTCACTCTGCGCCGCGTGTAAATTTTTGCTCCTTTTTTTTCCAAATATTCCACAATTGGCTTGTGCAAATATTCGTTGGGAGAACCAGCCAGCATCCGCATGACAGAGGCTTCGGTTTTTGATGCAAAAAATTGAAAGATTGTCAACATACACCGGGCAGAAATATTTTCAGTGTCGATAAAACCCAGTGCGTAGGCGATCGGATTCCACATTCTTTTGAGCGAGTTTTGGTTGCCACCTTGGCTGCGGAACCAGTCAGCGAAGCTAATTCTATCCAAATCGCGGATAGTTTTCATTGCCCCGTCAAAGTCTATCAAACCTCGGACGATCGGGCTAGTTCCCAGGGCGATCGCATTTTGAATTTTGTCTTGTACGGATAGCTGAGATGTCGTGAAAAACGCCTTCAATCCGTGCAAAGGAGCACCCACCGGAAAGCGAAAATCTAAAGAACCAGTTTCGCCGCCTCGATTGATAAAAGTGTGGACGTGTTCTTTGAGGAGCAAATCGTCAAATGCTCCCACTTTTTTCATCAGGGCAAATAAGTTATAATAACAGCCGAAGAAGACGTGCAAACCCATTTCAACGTGATTGCCGTCGGGATCTACCCAACTGCCGACTTTGCCGCCGACAAAGGGGCGGGATTCAAAAATTTCTACTTCGTGGCCGGCTTCCACTAAATCGACTGCTGTGGTCATTCCAGCCAGTCCCGCACCTGCGATCGCAACCCGCATTTTACCTATCCTTTCCAGTATTTTTACAGATTGTAACAAATTTTAGAATTTCCGAAACATTCAAAGTTCATAAATGCCGATCGACACTTGTATAGCCATCTGTATTCTTGCCAAAGACACAGCACTAATTTGACCGTAATGGCCTTGTTCTAGAAATGTCTGTCGCAAAGCAGAAAAGTTTTCCCATACAGCTAGAGAATCAGCTTGCAATCCTCCCTCACCCGCAGGAATCTAGACGCGAGTAGGATTTTCTACTCCTGCAAGGTTACTGGTGAAAGGAACAACAATGACAGAATCCGTAAACTCGTTGCGGATATCGGGAGAAACCACAACTACAGGTCTTTTTTTGGTATCTCCTAACTGACGCAAAGTTCTTGAAAGGTAAATCTCACCTTGGCGAGGATAAGTTTTTGCTGTTGAGTTAGAGTCCAGCGCTGCTCCATGTTTCTTCTATCTGTTCCTCTACCAAATTAAACCATTCTTTTTCATCCTCAATATCTTCTTGGCTGCGGTTTTGATAAAATTCCCGCAACTTATCTTCGATTTGCTTAGCGTACCAGAGACGGAGAGCCTGCTCGATCGTCTCCGTCCAATCATCAGTAAGCTGGTCTATTTTCTCCGCGAATTCAGCATCAAGGGCGACTAACACTTCTCGCTTTTGAGTAGAATGTGACATAATCATTCCCCTTAATAACTTAAAAACTATGGTGCGCTTGGGCGCACCTTACATATTAATTTTACATATTCCTTCTTCCTTCTTCCTTCTTTCGTCTTCCTTCTTCCTTCTTCCTTCTTCCTTCTTCCTTCAAAACATCGGCATCAACTGAAGTAGCCCTATTCCCAAATCTTTAGCAGACACCCAGCGCACCTCCAGCAAAGCAACCATATCCTTAAACTGAGGCTGACCGCGAGAAGCACCCATCAACCCTTTAGCAATAATCAAACCGCACCAACCGTTGGTTAATTTACAGCGATTGTCCCACTTCTTGCGAGCTTCCTGATGCACCGGATCGTCTTCATTAAACTCCCCAAACAAATACAGCTCCCCATTTTTTGTTTGCAAAATACCCAAGTCGTATTGCTCATCCTGAAAAGGATTTTCGCCCGGATTAAAACCAATTGCCTTGACCCCTCCAGCTTCTTTCAAATCCTGAATCATAGTTTTTGCCTTCGGATGAGAAGTTTGGATCATCACCACCGGCAAACCATCTCCGGCGGTATTAATATCAATTTCTGCACCTTGGTGAAACTGCACACTTTCGCGCAGGAACTCTACCGTTTCCCAAGGTACGGCGCCGAGACTCAAAAATGAATTTTGCGGCACCAAATCGTCCCGCAGCAGTGGCTTTTCAAATTCATCATCATCATCGTCATCACCGTCATCATCACCGAGCATCTGTAATAATTCCTCTGACACATCCGGCATCGTTGAAACTTTAACGGATACCTGTTGAATTTCTCCGTCAGGCTGCGGAACAGGGATGCGGTAGCGACTGCTAAGACTGGGAAAAGTGTCTGATCCCAATTTCCGGCGGCCGTTGCGGAAGAAGCGATGAAATGCTTCGAGAGCAACTAACATCGTGAGGGCTTCTTCTTCGTAAAGAATCGATCGCAATCCTTCTAAAGGATGTAGGTTGCCGAAATTTGGTTCAATTTCCGATGGAGGCAACTCGGCTAAATCAATTTCTTCCTCGTCGTCCTCATCAATATCTGCTGCACTTTCAAAGGTAAGAAACAAACAGTCTTGCCCTAAAAAAGCCTGTTCTAAATCTTCAAAAGATTCATCGTTGACGACTCGTTCTCGAAACCGCTTCAAGGATTCTAGAGAACGGTACAGTAAAACTCCGTAATCCATTCTGCCTTGCCCCAATACGGACACGTAGAGGCTGGCGACATCCCACTGATTGATTTCAATAGATATAATTTGGTGTTCCCTCAAAGTCCGCCACGGAGCATCTTGCCAAATTTGAGCAGCTTTTTCCATTAAAACTTCAGCATACTGAGGGGGCAACTCAGGAGGCCTGTTGATCGCGACCTCTTCCATGCCGCGAAATATTTCGTCAATTAACGGCAATTCCGGCACGTAGTCAATGGAAATGCTTAAATCTTGAAGTACGCCCCGCAGATAAAATTGAATTTCTCGGTTTTTGACTACTATTTTTTGGGGCCGACCTGCAGGAGCCGGACTTTGGGGATGTTCCATTGCCCGTAGCAGGGCCCGGACGATCGCCTCTGGGCCGGCATCTGGGCCTACCATGTCCATAGCCCTCACGACTCCCTCTGAGCCATCGACCCAGAGAATGCACTCGCCACCCGCTTCTAGAATGTCATCGTCATCTATCATCAGGTGTGAGTCAGCATTAGATAAGGGTCGGCGATCGCCCTCCCACACGCTGGGAATTTGAGGTAAGTTTTGTAGCCGACGAAGAGTAGTGCGATTCAGCGCTGCCATAGAGTAAGCCCGTTGGGTGAAGCATTGTTGCGGTGCCGGTAGCCGGTCAACCGCTGCTTATCAATCATAAACCCTATAGGGGGAGAGGGCATCGAGCTTGGGAACGAGGCCCCGCAAGAATTAAAAATTAGAAGCTAAAAATTCTGCCTTCAGCATCTAACCGAATGCCTTCTGGCGAATGCCTGTACAATAGAGCAATAAGATTAAACTCTTTGCATTAGACAGTCTCAGGAGTTCGGCAAATTATGACTCAAGCCATTTCTGAAAAGCGCGGCATTCAAATGACGGACTCTGCTGTCCGTCAAGTTTTAGCCCTGAGAGAAAAACAAGGTAAAGACCTCTGCTTGCGGGTAGGGGTGCGCCAGGGCGGATGCTCTGGAATGTCCTACGTGATGGATTTCGCAGATCCCAGCACTGTGAAATCCGACGATGAAGTGTTCGACTACGACGGTTTTCAGGTAGTTTGCGATCGCAAGAGCATTCTTTATCTCTACGGTTTGGTTCTCGACTTCAGCGATGCTATGATCGGGGGCGGCTTTCAGTTTACGAACCCCAACGCAACTCAAACTTGCGGTTGTGGCAGTTCTTTTTCTACATAAATCGGAAAAGAGGGCATGGGGCAGAAAGTTATTAACTGCCCCATGCCCTTTTCCGTGCAACATCCCAAATCTAAAATCTAAAATCGAATGACCCCTGAAGAATTGTTTAAAGACGGTTTCGATCGCTACCAAGCTGGCGAAGCCCCGGCTAATCTGATCCCCGTGTTTAAAGAAGTGTGCGAAAAAGCTCCAAAAAATGGCAATGCCTGGGCTAGCCTCGCGTGGCTCTACCTGTTGGAAAATAAACCTGCACCGGCTCAAAAGGCAGCGAAAACAGCCGTTAAATTGAACCCTCACGACCCCCAAGCTCGCATCAACCTAGCAGTAGCGATCCTGGATCTCAAAGATAAAGGAGTGCGCCCCCACGTAGAAGTGGCTCAGCAATTAGTGATGGCTTCGGAAGAGTTGCTCGACGAAGTTAAAAAAAATTTTGAAGAAGGATTAAAGAGAAAACCCGACTGGAAGAGTCTCGCCCGCGTTAAACAGTGGCTTCTGGAGCCGTAACCACGCAAACAAGTCGATTTTTGGGCGGGGATCGAGGAAATCGATTTTGCGGTTTATTACGATATCGTAATAAATCAATAAATAACTTTATGGAAAACTCAGAAAGTCAGTGCTAGTATTTGAAAACTTAGACGATTCACAAACCCGCTCAGCGGTTTTCAGATTTTTCTACCATAATACTAGGAGTTGTAAAAACATGAGCACTGACAGCCACGTTAACATCAAACCAGCAACCCGCAACCACAAAGGTTTCTTTATTCAGCCAGCTTCTTACAAGTTGATGAGCATCGATAAATCCGGCTGGGCCTTGATTTGCATGGACAAAGCAGTTTGTCACTATGTAGATCCTGATGACTTGCAATTGCCGAATAAATCCGGAATGTCTGAAGGTTAATTCTGAAGTTTTGAGAGACTTTAAGATGCTTTATTTGAGTAGCTGCCCTCTATGGAGGGCAGCATCTTTTTTTGGTCAGAAAAAAGTCCGACAACAAAGCCGTGTACGGGATTTATATCAATTCCGGTTGCACTCCTCCGGAATTGTTGACTGTTGACTGTTGACTGTTGACGGGCGGGTCGAAAAACTGAATGGTTGAGTGTTAACTGTTGAGTCGATTTGATTATTCCGATGCAACCGGAAACGATATTAAGGGATAGAAGGATACAAGGAAAAATTACCGATTAGATTTGAAGGCAAAAAGCATCTCCAACTCAGCAGTTGTCGGTTGTTTAGAAGCTGTGGCTACGCTAACTCCTCGGAGAGAATTGAGCAATTCAGCAGCGGGCGGTGAAACTAAATTTGGCTGTACTGCGAGCAAATATTGGTTAGCCCAAGACATAGTTTTTTCCATATCTATGTAAAAGTAACCTTGGTTGGCCCGCGGTAAAGAAGTAGCGATCGCCTGAAAACTCGGACTGCTGCTTAACGGTTGCGGTGGCGTCGAAGTAATCACATCAACTAAAGGCCCGCCGAAAGCTACAAACACAGAATTTTCATTCAGCCAACCGTGCCCGAATAAAGTGCCTTGCTGGGGTATTTGCCACTCCGTAACTTCTTTGCCTTGAACTTGTCTGGGGGCGACACTGACTGTAGGATTGCTTTTGGCGATCGCATCGAGTTTTTTCAGAGTTGCTTCGGCTGCTGGGCGATCGCTGGTTTCAAAAATCATCGCCGCCCCCATCCCCAACTGAGACAAAATCCCTTGATTGGAACCGATCGCCCCGATCGCGAATTCCCCGTTCATCCAACCAAAAACATCACGATCCGCATCCAGATCCAACCGCTTAAAACTATCCCTCACCTGCTGAACTCCCTTGTCAACTTCCGGGCTATCTTTTGCCTCAGCGGTTGCTTGCGACCAAATTTTATCGATTCCCTTGCCGCCGACTAAAGCAATAGTTTCATCCGGAAATCTGGGCAACAATTTGGATGCGAATTGTGGATTTTGCTGCACGAATTTAGAGTCTAACTGAGCAATAGTTTTTACCCTTAATCCCTCACTATCTGCTCCAATTCCCGCAACCAAAGACTTAACTTGTTTGAACTGCGAAAACACTGTCCAAGGCAACTGGATATCTGCGGGCAAATTAGCTTTCAATTGCTCAAGTGCCGCCGGATAGTCAGCAATATAAACAGTTGCGATCGGATTCTTGACACCAGCACTCTCTGCAAAAAACTTAGTTGTGCTCTGCTGGGTGGCGAGGGAGGGTTCTCCTTTAAAAGTATCGATCGCCAATTCCACAGGCTTTTTCAAAGGAGCCATCACTAATTGGTCGTTCAGCAAAGCCACACTGTAGCGCTTGCCTGTTGGCTCTGCAATCTCAAAAATTTTAACTCCTTTATACTCGCTTTCTTGAGTAGTTGCACCGGGCTGAGATTTTAATTTATTCGCAAAATTCCAAGCGCTAATTTTATTTTTCACGCTGACTACTACCAGCAGTTTTGGAGGCTCTGTATTCGTCACAGCATCAGGGGGCAGCAAAGCGACCATCACCCCCCCTAACCAAGGCTTTAAGTCCCTGTCAAAGTCGATTTGAGTGCCTGCCAAGCTTTGTTCTTGAAAGCCCTTCAAACCCTGACCGATCAACTTTTGAGCTCCTGGCGTGCCAAATCGCTGCAACTGGGCCAACGCTTGCGGATTGGGGGAGATAAACGCGGCCATCATTGCTTCGTCGGGCACAACTTTGGCGCTGTCTTGAGGGTTGGATACTTGTTGGCTCAAACCCTGGAAGTAAAAGTAGACCGCAGCGCTACCTGCTGCGACGGTGGAGGCAGCAATTAGAAGCTTTGATTTTTTTGCAGGCATGGTTTGTGTTCCTCGCGTCCCATATCAGTTTAATCAAAATACAGAAAGCTTGTGGCGAGGCGATCGGGCCGGCGCTCTAGTTTTGTATAATTCAAAACAAGTTTGGACGATCGTCTAAACTGCTAGAACTGTGCATTATTGGTAAAAGATGAAAGTAGCGATCGCGGGAGCAACGGGATTTGTAGGTAGCCGGCTGGTGGAGAAGCTGCAAGCTGCGGGACATAAAGTGGTGGTTTTGAGCAGGGATGCAGCGAAGGCTGGCCGAGTTTTTCCCGCTTCAGCTTATCCGAATTTAGAAGTTGTCGCCTACACTCCGGCGGAGTCTGGTGATTGGCAAAAGTCGATCGCTGGCTGCGACGCTGTTGTCAATTTAGCAGGGGTGCCGATTGCAGAGGAAAGGTGGACGGAGGCGCGCCAGCAAGCAATTCTGGACAGTCGCAGACTGACGACGGCAAAATTGGTCGAGGCGATCGTCAATGCTAATCCTAGGCCTTCTGTGTTAGTTAGCGCATCGGCGATCGGCTATTACGGAACCAGCGAAACCGCTGAATTTGACGAAACTAGCCCTGCGGGAAACGATTTTTTAGCAGCAGTTTGCAAAGACTGGGAAGCAGCGGCCCAACCTGCAAAAAATGCGGGAACGCGGGTAGCAATTTTGCGGCTGGGGATAGTTTTGGGAATGGGAGGCGCGTTGGCAAAAATGCTGCCACCTTTTAAACTATTTGCAGGCGGCCCGCTCGGCACTGGGAAACAGTGGTTTTCTTGGGTTCATCGCGAGGATGTGGTTGATTTAATTTTGTACGCTTTGCAAAATTCGCAAGTTGAAGGCGTTTTGAATGCGACAGCACCGAATCCGGTGCGGATGAATGAATTGTGTCAAACTTTAGGGGAAGTTTTGCAGCGGCCTTCTTGGTTGCCGGTGCCAGGTTTTGCTTTAGAAATGCTGTTGGGAGACGGGGCAAAACTTGTTTTGGAAGGGCAGAAAGTGTTGCCGAAACAAACTTTAGCTAGTGGTTTTCAATATCAATATCCGACGCTTAAATTAGCACTCGAAGAGATTTTATCGGGAAGTTAGGAACCTACGGAATAGAACCCGCCGAATAGAATTCTGATGCTCCAAAAACAAAGTCCGCCTGCGCGGACTGGAAAAAAATTCCTCGTTACCAGGCTCTACCTGGTAACGCATATCCAGAGGCTCGGCCTCGCTTTTGCCGAAAGCAGATGAACCATCAAGAAATAGCAACCGGGTTGACAATTCCCGCAGAACTCCCATTTCTTCAAGCTATCTGCTGGCAAATTGCTGATGTCAAAAAATTGAGTATCAAGGAAATGCTATGCCGCTACGAATCCGGCTGGCATTATTGGGGAGTTTTGGGAAAACCTAGCTCCGAGGAACTGGCTTTTATTCAAGCAATTAGCCAACAGCATCAATCTTGGTTAATAGCGGAACTGGGAAGCAGTTGCTCGCCCAAAACTCCCGAAAATTGGGTAAGTTTTCAAGCAATGTTTAAACGCGAAATTCATCAAAAAATATTAACTGTACTCAGCCACTTGAATGTCGAATTTCTACAGGAATGTCGGGCGTATTTTGGGGGCGGAACGTTGGTAAGTATGGAGCACGGAGAATATCGGTTGAGCCAGGATATTGACTTTATGTGTCCGATGGATGATGGCTACCGTCTCCTGCGCCGAAAAGTTGCCGAAGGAGGCTATGATGTGATTTTTGCTAGTCGCGATTCCCTTGGGGATAGCTTCGCTTCACGCATTGTTCTCCCGAACGATATTCAAGCCAACCAGTATGGGATAAGATTTCCAGTTATTGTTGGTGGCACTACTATTAAGTTCGAGATGGTTTGTGAAGGGCGAATTGAGTTGGGCGAACCCAATTATCCAAATTGGTCGCCTGTTCCTTGTCTGAATCAAATTGATAGTATAGCAGAAAAGTTGTTGGCAAATGCGGATCGACAGCCGGGCGAGCGGGTAAATTCTAGAGATTTAATCGACTTGGCTATTCAAAGGTTAGCGACTCCGATTCCCCAAGAGGCGATCGACAAAGCGGAAGCAGCTTATCAAGTTATGGAACCGCTCGATCGAGCGATTCAGTATTTCCAAGATCGTCCCGATTATCGGGAAAAATGCTATGAGGTTTTGAGTATTGCAGAACCAAATAAAGTTATTAACGGTATCGATTTACTAGCTCAGGATTTAGGCAGGGAAATCACACTCAGGACATTTAGCGAGACCACTTCCTCATTCCCAGGCAGGCTTGAAGATTAGATGCTTAGATGCTGGATTTGGTCTTGCTCTCCTTCCAGGCAGAGCATGGGAACTTGATATTTCCTGTTTAAATTATCACACGATCGTAATAATCGTGTCAAGATAAAAATATTAATACTCCTCTACAAACTGCTCGTGAACCCACAGAAATTCGCGGCGTCTGTCCTGCACCCGCTCCAAGCCACCAAAACCAGGATCTTCTTTTTTTAGCTTGGCGTGTAATTCTCGCAAAATCGAGCCTTGGGCGCGGATGGCTGCTTCGGCCTGTTGCCAATCAGGGGCATCTGTTTCGGCAGACAAATTAGTAGCTAAATCGCTCAAGGTGATTTGTGCTTATGCTTTTGCCCCCAGGTATTGCAAGACGACTTCAGTGCCTTGCTCATAGGCAGCAGCGAGGTCAGGATTGGGGTGCATCTCAGTTTTGCACATATATCAAGTGGAAAGTTGACCATTGAGATAAGCACAGCGCAGAGAAAGGATAG